>CAMLFF010000042.1 GCA_946479185.1 uncultured Sphingobium sp. | reverse complement strand
CGACCAACGGCAACAACTATAATGCGGGCGCCACGGCATTCCCTTATTATTCCCCTTTCGGCTTCAATGGCAGGTATGTTTATGCGCGGTTTACTCTGAACTGGTAACAACCGTTCTCCCCTACGGCCGACATGAAGGGCAAGGACGGCGTCAGTGCCGATCCTTGCCCGCGGCATGACATCAGCGAGGCTGGAGACGGCAGCATGGCACGCCTTCGCCCTGAAAGCGGACGCTCCGGTAAGCATTTGTGCTCTCCGAAAGCCGACATTCGTTCAGCACCTTCACCAGAATAACTCTGCACGCAGATTGCTTAAACCGCCAGAGAGTTATAAAATGGATAGCGCTGCTATAAGCTGACTAACTTAGCGTTTCGGACAGGAAAGCCGAGGTGCCGGATGGCATTTACGATATTGGTAGGGTCGATCCCGCTGCAACGATGTGAAAGCTAGTTGGCCAAATGACTGCTTCAATTATCGACCAGCGGAAATGACAAATGGGATGCGCAGTACCGTGCGCAAGTCCGTCGCGTCATCGGTCGCACCAACTTCCACTGACCAGTTCAGCGTCGTCCGCTCAGTCGCGCGATAGCTGACGCCGAACAACAGCCGCCCGATTTGCAGATCGCGCGCGGTTTGGGATTGCACATCGCCCCATTCCATCGTCGGGCTGAGCAGGCGCTGCGAGGTTCGGGTGCCAAAGGACCAGCTATGTGCGTAGCCCAGATTGAAAGATGTGCGCTGATTCAGGGCAACACCGATCCCCATGCTCGCCGAGATGGCATCGCCCGGTTTTACGTAGGTGATCTGGACGGGTGGGATCACCGCATCCACTCCATGACCGAAATTGCGAGTGTAGCCGATTGAGCCGAACAGCACCGCCGGGTCACTGGGCAGGATCGCCGTCAGACTGGGCGTAACGCCCCAAAAGCCTGAGCCAGTTGCCGCACGGCTGGCGCGGCCGAGGGCATCGCGTGGTATCTCGAACGGGTCTGTTCCCGTCGGTACGACCAGTTGCAGATTGGCAATCAGGAATGGCCAGCCGCCCCGCGCCGAGCTCAGCTGATAACGCGCTGAAAGTTCAAGATCGCCGATGCCCTTGCCGCTTGTGCTGCTGTCGATCGTCGCGGCGCCGGGATTGTCCGTCGTGCCCTGGATTGGGGCGAGGACGGATTTGTCATTGCGGTAGACGAAGGGCAGCCTGGCGCCGATCTCGACATTGCCGAAAAGCCCGTAGCGGAGCCCAGCTGAGGCGGTAAGCACATCCTGCCGGCTCTCATTGATGTCGAATACGCCCACAAGGACGGACTCCACAACTTCGATACCGCGAAACAGCGCGCGGTTGCGATCGGCGCGTGCATAATCAAATTGCATTTCCGCCGTCAGCTGGCCGGCGCGCGTGACAACGCTGCCCTGTTCGCCCAAAACTGCGACTTCGGGTGGGCGATCAATGTCTGGCGGTGCTTCGCCCACGGGCGCATTGGGTCGCTGCGCCACACTGATACTGGCCTCACCTGCTGGCGCGCTCCTTGCCGGCGCCGGAGCTGCAGCGGGGCTCCCACCAGCCGCCAGCCTCTGTTCGAGAGCCTGAATGCGCGCTTCCTGAGCATCCAGCCGCATCTGCTGCCGCGCGATCAGATCAAGTGCTTGGCGCATATCGGCAGCGCCTGCACCGCGCGAAGCCGTCTGTGCTGCGACCGGATGAGCGATCGAAAGTGCGCAGAGCGCGCCGCCCAGCAGCAGGCCTTTTCCAGTCATTCGCGTGCTTCCCTTCAATGGATGAGATCCCTGGTGACATCCAGCGCCATGCCTTCAACGCGGGGCATCGCCGATCCGACGTTCATTGGGGTCGCGTTCATCAAGTCCAGATTGATGGTGGTGCTGGTTTCAATCGCCCGATCATTCGCAGTGTTGAGGATGACGCTCCCCAACGCCTGCCCAAAAACATGGCTGACTTCGAGATCGCGCTTTGTGAGCGACACTTTGTAGCCATTGGCGAGCTGATCGAGCGACACTGCGCCATTGGGCGTGTCTACCCGGCCACCGGGCGTTAGCGGCAAGGCTGGCGATCCATCGGGGCTTTGCCCCACTGGCGCCTGCGCGCCAGAGCTGACCGTCACGCCCCCCGCTGCATTTCGGAAGCTTCGCTCGACCAACGATACGCCGCTCTCGCGATCAAAGCTCACCCACACATCGCTCGGTCGCGCTGACTGCCCTTGCGAACCAGCGCCCGGCGACGCCGTCTGACTGGCGGCAGGCGCATAGATTGCGAGCTGGGCTGGTCCCTGATCAACAGTGAAAACGCTGCGCAGCAATAATTGCCCGTCGACGCTGGTATCGGTCTGCACCGCCATCATCACTTCCACACCATTGGGCAAAAGGAATTTCCCACGGCTGTCCTCAAGCATCTGCTCTGAGACGGGATCCGATGCCGTCGCAAACTCCTGCGCCTGCAACTGGCTGGCAAATACGGCGCTCAAGCAGGCCAGAGAAACATGTCTCATCATCCTAAAAGTCCCGCAAAGATGGCGCCGTGAGCGCAAGGGCTTGCTGGCTGAGCGGCTGAACGAATGTCGCGCCGACGGGCGCTCGCGAGAAAGCGCTCCACTGCACATCCTTGTTGAACGCTTGGCGCCCGATCTGGGAATCCTGACCGATCACGAAATAGACGCCGTTCCACGCCTTCTGAAAACTGGCGCGCGACATCGTGCGCAGGCCAAGGGCGGGATCGCCGACGAGAAGCTCATCCGCATCAATGCCCTTCACGACCACGAAATGACGATACCCACTGGCCTCGATCAATGCGATGCCCGGCACGCCGGCCTTTTCGATATGATCGAGCGACACTTTATAGCCGTCGGCTGTCAGCCCGGCGCTGGCCAAAAAACGCTTCATATCGAGAAGAGAGAATCCCAGTCGCGTGATTTGCGCCCTGTCTCCAGCGCGCCACATGCCGTTGAATACAGCCGCTTCCGATTGCGGGCGGCGATAATGATAGGTGAGCAGCGTTGCCAAGGCAGCAGACCCGCAGCTGAAATCATATTGCTGCCTCACGACCGTTAGAAACCGCCGTTCCTCAAACGATTTGATCGCCGGAGACACGTCACCGAGGCCGGCAGCGCCCACCTGGAACGCTGGCCCCTGACTCACCTGAGCGCTACAGCCGGAAAGCGCCAAAGCGCCGACGAGCAGGGCTCGGATCATTATGGGTTAGGCAACAGGGCGATGTTGACGTTCATCGAGGCGTTGATGGCGACATTATTCCCCGTATTGGCGTTGATGATCGACAGGCCCGAAAGGTTCTGAAACGCATTGCCGTCGATCGCCACGGCCCCGGTTACCGAATTTCCGCTCACGCTGCTGTCCGTCACCGCGGCGACATGATTGGCTTCCGCAATCTGGTTGAGATCAGCGCGGCCATGAATCTGGTCGAGCGTGGCACTGTCCACCGGCGCAGCCGCGCCATCAAACGGTGCTTGGGCCGCGCTGGCCGTGGCCAGGCTTCCCAACATCGCCAGCAGGAGCAGCTTTCCAGATAAGGTCCGGTTCATCGGTCTCTCCACCGTTATAAGTGGGCCGGCGGCGTGCGCCCCCGGCCCTATATTGTTTAACGAAGCGAGATATCGCCTGCCGACACGGCCACGCTGACCGAAGCATTTTGCGATGCGCCGACGCCCGTGTTCTGGTTGACAGCCTGCATGCCAGCAAAGTTCTGGAATGCGCTGCCGCCCGTCTGGATGCTGTTATCCGTCGTTGGGCTCTCACCACCGCGACCATCAAAGCTGACGCTCACGCCGGTCACATAGCTGGAGAGGTTTGCGCTGGCGACGAGTGCGCCATCACCGAACACATTGTCGGACTTGGCTGAGCCGGAAGCCGTGTCGCCACCGCTGAATGCCCAACTATGGTCCGAATTATCGGAATTATCTTCCCAGCTGTTGTTGCTTGCCACTGTGTTTGTGGAGCTATCTTCCTGCGAAGACATATCGCGGCTGTCGGTGGCATTGCCGCCGTTATTGGCCGCAACCTGCGCACCGGTAGCGGAGCTGTTATCCGAGCTATCATTGGTCGATGAGTCATTGCCGCTATCGGCCGTATTCACCGAATTGTCGGACATGTCATTGCCGCTGTCTGCGATGTTGAGCGAGTTATCCGACATATCGTTGCCGCTGTCGGAAACGCTGTTGTCGGTAGAGGTCGTTGCATTCCAGGTCTGCGCGGTCGACGTATTGCCGCTGTCCGCAGTGTTCACCGAATTATCGGACATGTCATTGCCGCTATCGGCGACGCTGTTATCGGTGTTCGAGCTCCAGGCAGAATTGCCGCTGTCCGACGTCGTCGTGTTGCCACTGTCCGCAACGCTGGTCGTGTTCGTCGTGTTGCCGCTATCTGCAACGCTGATCGAACGCGTGTCAGTCGATGTGCTGTTGCCGCTGTCGGCAATGCTCGTCGAGCGGGTGTCGGTGGTCGTGCTATTGCCACTATCGGCAACATTCAGCGAGTTATCGGACATGTCGTTGCCGCTGTCTGCAACGCTCGTGTTCGTGCTTTGCGTTGAGGTGGCAGTCCAGGCGCTGTTTCCACTATCGCTCGTGTTCACCGAATTGTTGGACATGTCGTTGCCGCTATCTGCCACGCTTACGTCCGTGGTCGAGCTTGCACTCCAGGCGCTGTTGCCACTGTCGGCAACGCTGTTGTCGGTGTTTGACGTGCTGTTGGCAGTCCAAGCCGTGTTACCGCTGTCTGCAACATTGGTGGTCGTCGTGCTGTCCTGAGCGATCGACGGAGTGGCAGCCAGCAGTGCTGCAGCCGATGCTGAGATCAATAGGTTTTTCATCGATATCGTCCTTTCAGGGGTTCCCACGCCTCCCCCGGAACAAGTCCCGGCTCGACGCGCGCTTCGACGATGCGAAGGCCTGATTTAACTACATTAACGATTTGTTAACCACGCCCCTAAGGAGCACAGCGTGCGTGCCCTCATTTGACTATATTGATCACCCTCAAATGGGGGTGATTGTTAGAATAGAGCACTCGGGTCGGCTATGCATTGCATAAACGAACGGTCCGTACGGACATTTATAAAATGGAAAGTTGGCTGCACGATGTGCGAGCAATGCTCATTAGCATGGTACGCACAAGTCCAGTCTGGCGGTTCGTGCCAGTTTTACTGAAAATATGCTTCAAATAGCTTCGGGCAGTGGCCTCCGCTATTTTCATGTTAAATGCGGATTCAGAAATAGTTGAGCCGCATACTAAGTTATGAACAAGGCGGCTCTCCGTTTTTGTGAGACCGTACGCATCGCAGCATCTCTGCAGCGACACAGTTAGATCCTTGTCCGAATCGTAAATGCACAAGACGAAGGATGGATCCGAAGAAACTTCCGGGTGACTGCTGGTGGGCGACATGATTGCCATCAGTGGCCGGGCATAGCCGCGTCGGTTGAGATTAATTAGAACGGGCTGCCCATCGGTAGAAGCCCTATCCATTGCAGCGTGAAGTTTTGCCGTGTCACCCCTACTTACCGCAACCAGTGAATAGCGCGATTTGTTGACGACATCCTTCTTCTCGAACATGCTACGCGCGGCAGAATTCTCTTCGATCACAGCCCCATTTTCATCGAGAATGATGACGGCGACGTCGCTTATATCCAGGGCAGATTTGAGCGCTGTTAGCGTACGGTGCTGGTTGCGCGCATGCAGCCAAAGACGGAAATAACCAGCCAATACGGGCTGTAACTTCCTAGCCATTTGCTCGGCAGCGAAATGTTTAACGACGTTGGAGCGAATATAGATGGCCGTCAGGACGACTCGCAATTGCCCTGCCTCTGCCAGATTCAACCGCAGCACCCGGGAAGTCTGCTGCTCGTGCTGAACATCTTGCCACTGTAATAATGAACTTTGCGTCGGGGCGCGCTCTGGTTCTGCGGCTTCCCGATCCAGCGCTTTCATCAGCGTGAGCTGGGAAAGCACCCCGCCGCGCTTGGGGTCTATTCGCGCTAGCAATTCGGGCGGATCATCATTCCGTTGAATTGTCAGAGCCACTTCATCGGCCATCGCCCGCGCGGCGAACTTGCTTAAAATCCAGTCGAGATCATCTTCAACCCGATCGGATTGAGCGGTCTGACTGATGGGTCTCGATCCATTGGGTTCGAATACCGAAATTCTGCCATCAAGCACGCCCCCCTCGTCCTCCAGCATCTCCCCCTCCTCCAGTTTCGCGCAAACCGATTATATTTTATACTAACGCTCAGCTCATTGTTTTGCTCCAACTCTAATTTTCGAGGCTGACCCATATCCCGCGGGCAAGCTCTACCCGCGGGTATGCTAGGTTAAGGCGGAGAAGGCCGCGCCCAAACCTGCTAATTGCTTCCCGGAGTTGCACTCAATTCCATGCCAGGGCGCAGAACGATCTTCGTGCCTTCGTTCTGCTTGTCATGGAACATCTTGTAGCCCTCCGGCGCCTGTTCCAGCGGCAGACGATGGGAGATGAGGAAGGTCGTATCGATTTTCTTCTCGATAATGGCGTTGAGCAGAGCGGGCATATAATGTTGCACGCTGGTTTGGCCTGTCTTCAGCGTCAGCCCCTTTTCCATGAAAGCGCCAAGCGGGAATTTATCGACAAAGCCGCCGTAAACAGCGGGCATGGAGACACGCCCACCCTTGCGGCACGCATGGATCGCCTGGCGAATCGAGTGGATACGATCGGTGCCGAGAAACATCGACGCCTTGATCTGATCGATGACATTATCGACGAAGAAGCCATGCGCTTCCAGCCCAACCGCGTCGATGACCGCATCCGGGCCAATGCCGCCGGTCATATCCATCAGCGCCTCATAGGTTTCGGATTCCTCGAAATTGATGGTCTCGGCTCCGAATTTTTTGGCAAGCTCAAGCCGATGAGGGAAATGATCAATCGCAATGACCCGCTTGGCGCCCATCAAAAATGCGGATTGAACCGCAAACAGACCCACCGGGCCACAGCCCCAAACTGCAACTGTGTCGCCCGGCTCGATGGCGGCATATTCCGCAGCCTGCCAACCAGTTAGCAGAGTATCCGACAGGAACAGGACTTCATCGTCGCTCAACCCATCGGGAATGACGATCGGGCCGACATCGGAAAAAGGCGCTCGCACATATTCGGCCTGTCCGCCCGCATAGCCGCCAGTCAGATGGCTGTATCCGAATAGCCCGGACATGGGCTGGCCATACATTTCGCGCCCGATATCCTGATTATCCGCCGGATTGCCATTGTCGCAGGCCGAGTAAGGCCCTGCACCGCCCGCGCGCTCACCAGTGCCCAAAACGTTGGCGCCAGCGCGCCGAGCAGATAGGCGTTCACGATCGACGCGATATTGGCGAAGCTGTCACCGCGATTGCCGGCAGCGCGGTGGCGACGATCGTCTGATCCAGAGACCTCAAAAACATCGCCGGCGCCACCGCTAGAAACACCCCAGTAAAACGGGCCGTTCATTACGGGTGCCTGGTATCGCTGAGTCCTGCGCTGGTCCCGAAGCCAATGTCTTGTCCACCATAGAACCTCCTTTTATTCCAACCCGTGAAGCTGAGAAGATGGGGGCGCAAAAGAGGTAGATTGCAGCGCCGCGGTTAGCAGCGTTGAGATCAACAAGCCTCCGTGCTCCGATCAGGCTTGAGGAATCGTGACTTTTCGCGTCGCCATTTACCTGTCCTGATCGATGACGGGTACCGACGTTGAAGTCGCCTTCACGGTGGCAAGACGCCGCCTAAAATAGTCCGCCGTCTCTTCCGCATGAGCGGGACCAGCGCCGAATGTCCAAGCCGTCAGACTTGGCGAGGGCGCAAGACCAATTTCGGCGAGGTGGTACGCGGCGTCGATTCCGGTGATCAGGCCGTCAAGCATCGCTTCGCTCCCACCTCCCGCGAGCACTGCGGATATGCCACTGTCGAGCAGGCTAGGCGCGATGCCCGCGGTCGCTGCTCCATGACTATTAGCAGTGGCGACGATGTGGTGGGTAACGCGGGACATCATGGGCGCCTTCCAGGCATCCGGATCGCCGAGGCCGACCATCAGCAACGCCCGCCCGCGTATCCGCGACCCGGGAGCCAACATCAGCGTCTCCATCAGATCACCGTGAAACATGCCGTCCCCACGTAGCCCAAGAAGCGCGCCCGAAAGAGCTGCGTCGAGGTGCGTCAGCCCACCAGTCGGTCCAGGCCCGATTTCGCGAGTGAACATGCATGCGCAGGACAGATCCACGTCAGCGCCGACGGCATCCCAGACGGCCACATCGAGGGCTACGCCGCGATAATCACCGAAGCCGATGCGGCGTGCTGCCGGGTTTGCGTTGCCAGTCATTTCCGTGGCGATCCTGCGGCATCATTCCGCTCGATCTGTGTGATGCCATCGGCATCGACCGTCGCCTGGAGACGACGCACGCCCTTGGTGTCGATCAGCACAACGCCGGACCCGCCCGCATTATTTAGAAACAGGTAGCTCGACGCGCCGCCGGGACGATCGAACTTTATGTGCGCACCTTTATCATCGACCGCGAGCGTGGCGATTGGGCCATTGGGATCTGGGTTAGCCAAGCTGACGGAAGGACGCCCCGCCTCATCGAGCGTTACCTCCGTACCGGTCTGGCCGTCCTCGCGCAGCATTACGAGCACGGGCTTGCCTGAACTCGCTGAGAGCAGAATCCGCGGGCGCCCTTGGGCATCCACGATCCGAACTTCCTGCGTTACGATAGGTGGCGGCATGTCTTGCATGATACAGCTCCTTCGGATTGATAAGGTTTGTTTTAGGCAGGCTGGGCGGATGCGGGATGCAAAGCGCATGCAATCGTTCCAGCGAGCACCAGCCCGCCGGCTAGTGCGAGCGGCAATGCGAGCCCCCAGCGCAGGACGAGTATCGCCCCAATCAATGCGCCGACAAAGATCGCCACGACAGCCGCGATGCGGCGTATCCAGTTAGGATTGGTTCCGCCGGCGAAATGGGAGTCCGCGGCCAGCCCCGTGAGCGTCAGCGTGAGCACGGTCGTCGTCAGGTCAGGGATCTTGAGCTGTCGGATCGTCGCATTGCGAAACCCCATGGTGACGGCGGTCAGCCCGATGATCGCGTAAAGCCGCGCCTCGGGGGATTGGGTAGAGATGTCAAACCCAACAGCAACGGCTGCCGCGATCCACAGCAAGCTCGCCTCGACCAGCGCTGCCTTGATGAGCCAACGCCGCAGCGGTCTACCCGCATGCACCTTGCCCATCCGCCCTGCCACTAGCGCACCGATCAGGAATGCGGTGATTGCCACGATGTAGGGCGGTGCTTCGAAGTTGGACACGCCGGCCGTGGCGAAGCCGAGAAAAACCACATTCCCCGTCATATTGGCGGTGAACACCTTGCCTAGCCCAATACGCTGATCGCATCGACCAGGCCGGTCGCCACCGATAGTAGTAGCATCAGTGGAACGCGTGGATCGAATAGCACGGGCTTGCTGATCATCGGTTATGTTCCTCGCTCAAAATCGAGAGGCGCTCTCGACTCCTCAACACTACGTTCGTTTTCGCCACACCGGAGACTTCAAGTTCGGGGATCGCCCGCCAAGCTTCCATCGCCATCGCGGGCGCGGTGCTCACCTCGTTTCGAAGCGGGGCCAGCCTGGGGCCGCCGATCGTCGGCAGCAGACCATTACGCACGCCGGTGCTCCAGTTTGAACACCATAGCCGCCAGTATGAACCCGCCGATAAGCCCGAGATGCTCAAAGAACGCGTTGGTCACCATGAACCGGCCCTGTCCTGCCGGCATTGTCCAGAAAGCGTTTGCCGTCACTGCGGCGACAAACGTTAAGACTCCGAGCATCCCTGTTCCGAACCAGACCAAGCGGCCCGACAGGATGAGCAACGGACCGATGAGTTCGACCGCGATGGTCAGGGCCGCCCATAGCGTTGGGGGGCTCATTCCGTACTGCGCCTGCTCGGCGACCGCCACCGGCCAGTCGCTCGCCTTGACGATCCCGCCGAGCAGATAGGCACTGACTAGCGCGAGGCGGGCGACGAAGCCTGTCCAGCGCCAGTCTAGCACAACATCGACAAAGCGAGGGTCGCGTTCCGAGCGGCGCATCACTGCGCGGCCGGTGTGTGGATCTCGGCAATATAGCCGCCTGGGAAGCGAACGATTGCCGACTGGCGGCCTTGCTCTGCATGTGGTGCGACAAGCGTCTCGACCCCGGCTGCGCTGCCCTTCGTGAGCGTAGCCTGCAGGTTCGCGACCTCATAGCCGGTCGTTTCGCGCCCGTAGGGCCAGGGGAGATGGTTGTCCGACACCATCACTGTCGTGTTGCCGTAGCTGGCAGTGATGCGGATGCGGCGGTAGGCCTTACCCGGCTGACCAATCTCGCCAGCGTCAGCGGACCGCTCATCGGAAACCACGTGGCCGCGCGCGAAGCGGTTCCAGCTGCGAACGAATGCATCGGCGCTGTCCGGCGTCAGGTAAACCCGGTTTTCCGGCACCGTGGCAAGCGCCGGATAGTTCGGCGCCTTGGTATGCCAGTAGAGCTGCATATTCACACCGCCCGGCCATTGCACGACCGCATCGCGACCAATCGGGTCTGGAAAAACGGAGATGCGGCGTGTCGCGCCAGCCTTTACCGCCGAGCTTATTGCAGCATCCAGATCGGTAACAAGATAGCCGTTGCGTTCATCGCCAAACGGAAATGGTATGGGCGTTGTAAACCCGAAAACCGAAACCGAGCCAGCCGGGGTCAATACCAGTTGCGAGAAGGTCTTGCTCGTGGTCGGTGTGACCTGGAAAGCGCCCTTTGTCGTAGCGGTGCCGCCGAATGTCGCGATCAGGCTGGCGACGAACCGGTCAAAGTCCTCGGGAGCAACGTAGACGTGGGTCGTGTCATACTGCGGGCCAACCGCAAAGCTCGCGGCGGCGGCAGGGTCTTTGGCCGCAACATGACCGGCGGACATCGTCCCGAGCAGGACGAAGGCAAAAAGCGTTCTAGAATATTTCATTTCAATGGTCTCCCTCGATTGGATCAGACGGCCCAGCAGCCGCATCCGAAAGCGCCCCAGAAGCTCTGGACGTCACGCGTTGGAAGGTCGCGCCCTAGTGCCGCAGCATGATCATGACCGTGGACCGAGCACCCGCTTGCACAACCGCACGCGTTGGCGAGCTTCGCGGCGGCTTCCGGCGTGCGGTGGTAACCGCCAAAGGTGGCCACCGGCGACCAGTCGGGCATGGGCTTCGGGAGCGCGGGGGCGAGCGGCGCGTAATCCCCGTCGGCTGACACGACCTTGCCGCCGAGGATCGTGAGCACGGAGCGAAGATGCGGAATGTCGCGTTCGGGGACACTGAAATAGTCGCCCGAAAGCACCGCCAAGTCGGCAAGCTGGCCGACCTTGATCTGCCCCTTCTTGCCCACTTCGCTGGAAAACCAGGTGTTCTCGTAAGTCCACATTGCCAGCGCCTTCTCGCGGCTGACGCGGTTGGCGCCGGGATATAGGCCAAGACCGCCAACAGTCCTGCCCGTTACCAGCCAATTCAGGGATACCCAGGGATTGTAGCTGGCGACGCGCGTCGCGTCCGTACCCGCACCGACGGGAATGCCTGCCGCAAGCATCTTGGCAATGGGCGGCGTGCGTTCGGCGGCACGCGCGCCGTAGCGTTCCACGAAATACTCGCCCTGATAGGCCATGCGGTGCTGCACCGCGATCCCGCCGCCGAGCGCCGCGATCCTGTCGATATTGCGGTCGCTGATCGTCTCGGCATGGTCGAAAAACCAGTTGATGCCGTCGAACGGGATGTCCTTCGCGACTTTCTCGTACACGTCCAGCGCGCGGCCGATCGTTTGGTCGTAGGTGGCATGCAGGCGCCATGGCCATTTGTGCTCGGCGAGCAGGCGGATGACGGGCTCGAGATCGCCCTCCATGCTCGGGGGCATGTCTGGCCGCTCGACCCGGAAGTCCTCGAAGTCGGCTGCCGAATACACCAACATCTCGCCCGCGCCATTGTGGCGGTAGGTGTCATCGCCCTGACCTGGCGTCACCTGCTTTACCCAGCCCTGGAAGTCGGCAAGCTCTTCCTTGGGTTTCTGCGTGAATAGATTGTAGCTGATCCGCAATGTCAGCTCGTTGTCCGCATGCAGCTTCTCGATGATTTCATAGTCGTCGGGATAGTTTTGGAAGCCGCCGCCCGCGTCGATCACTCCGGTGACCCCCAGGCCGTTCAGCTCGCGCATGAAGTGGCGGGTGGAGTTGAGCTGATATTCTGGTGAAAGCTTTGGTCCCTTCGCCAGCGTGGCATAAAGGATCGTCGCGTTCGGCCTCGCCAGCAGCAACCCGGTGGGGTTGCCAGCCGCATCGTGGACGATCTCGCCGCCGGGCGGGTTCGGCGTGTCCTTCGTATAACCAACTACCCGCAACGCCGCGGCGTTGAGCAAGGCGCGGTCGTAGAGGTGGAGGATGAATACCGGCGTGTCGGGTGCAACGGCATTGAGTTCAGCGATCGTCGGCAGACGCTTTTCGGCGAACTGGTGCTCGGTAAAGCCGCCGACGACGCGCACCCATTGCGGTGCCGGAGTGTTATCGACCTGCCGCTTGAGCATGGCCATGGCCTCGGCGAGCGAGGTTACGCCGTCCCACCGCAGCTCCATATTATAGTTCAGCCCGCCGCGGATGACATGCATGTGGCTGTCGATCAGGCCGGGAATGACGCGGCGACCGCCAGCATCGATCACTTGGCCCTTTGGCGCAGCAGCGCGCACCTCTTGCTCGCTTCCGACAGCAAGAAACTTGCCGTTACGGATGGCGATCGACTGTGCTTCGGGGTTCTCGCGATCGAGCGTCGTAACCTTGGCGTTGACGATGATAAGATCGGTCACAGATTGTCTCCCTTGCTGGAGGCGGATGAATGGGCGCTCGGGTTGGTGGATTGGACCGCAAAGAGCTGTCGTGCGATCGGAACAGCCTGTTCGCCCAGCAAAATGCCAAGCAGGCCGATCAATGCAATCGTCGGCGGCGCCGGCGATTTTACGTTCAAGATGCCATATATTCCGCCAACCAACAGACCGGCGAAGAGCGAGATCAAATAGGGCTTCATGGCGATGCCTTTGCTAACGGATCAATAGCAACGGATGTAGAACCCCGCCCACAGGGGAGAAAATCATACAAAAGGTTAGGCTGTAACTTTGTAGCCTGCTCGCGTGCTGCAGCGTGTTAAACCCATTTGCACGGCTCGAGACGATCAGCTGATAAGGCGCACTCATCGTGGAGAAACACATGCCAAAAACGATCATCGCTGACCTGTTCGCGCAGACTCTGCATCTCGCTGGGGTAGAACGAATCTATGGTGTGGTAGGCGACAGTCTTAACGGACTGACTGACAGTTTGCGCAGGCAGGGCAAGATCGAATGGGTCCATATGCGCAACGAAGAGGCGGCGGCTTTTGCGGCGGGTGCAGAGGCACAGTTGAGGGGTACGCTAGCGGTCTGCGCCGGCTCGTGCGGTCCGGGCAACATGCATCTGATCAATGGCCTGTACGACTGCAATCGCACGCGCGCGCCGGTTTTAGCGATTGCTGCGCAGGTCCCCAGCGCTGAGATTGGTTCGAATTATTTCCAGGAGACCCGGCCCGAGGCGTTGTTCCGCGAATGCAGCGTCTATTGTGAGACTATTTCAGACGCCGATCAGATGCCGCGCACGCTCGATACCGCGATCCGCGCGGCGGTGGGCCATCGCGGCGTATCGGTCGTGGCTATCTCGGGCGACGTCGCGCTGCGCCCCACCAGCGGTGTCATCGCCCGTTCGTCGAGCGCTCTTTTGCCGTCCCCGGCCGTAACCATCCCGCCAGAACATGATCTGCAGGCACTGTGCGATCTGCTTAACCGTGCGGGCCGAGTCACCATTCTCGCGGGACGCGGCTGCCGCACGGCGCATGCCCAACTCATCGCGATCGCCGAGCGGCTGCAGGCGCCGATTGTCCACGCCCTGGGAGGCAAGGAATTCGTCGAATATGACAATGTCTACGACGTCGGCATGACCGGCCTTATCGGCTTTTCCAGCGGTTATGATGCGATGATGGGTTGCGACACGCTGTTGATGCTCGGCACCGACTTTCCTTACCGGCAATTCTATCCAACCAAGGCGAAGGTCGCCCAGATCGATCTGCGTCCCGAGAATTTGGGTCGTCGCACATCGATCGACGTCGGACTTGTTGGGGACGTCGGCGCGACGATCGACGCCTTGCTACCCTTTTTGAAAACCGGCCGCGACGGCGCTTTTCTGGCCAAGGCGCGCGCAGATTATGCCAAGGCCCGCGAGGGGTTGGACGAACTGTCGTTTGGCAAGCCCGGCAGCGGCGTCATTCATCCCCAACAGGTCGCGCGGGTGGTTAGTGACCTTTCCAACGAAGACGCAGTATTCGCCTGCGATGTTGGCACGCCGACCATTTGGGCGGCGCGCTATCTCAAAATGAACGGTCGCCGTAGGCTGATCGGGTCATTCAATCACGGCTCCATGGCTAATGCGCTACCGCAGGCTATTGGAGCTCAAGCGGCCTACCCTGGACGGCAAGTCGTGACCCTGTCTGGCGATGGCGGGCTTGCAATGCTGATGGGCGAACTGCTGACTGTCCGGCAATTGGGATTGCCTGTCAAAATCATCGTCTTCAACAATGGAACGCTCGGTTTCGTAGAGATGGAGATGAAGGCCGCAGGTCTCATCGAAACGGGCGTAGCGCTCGACAACCCGGATTTTGCGGCCATGGCACGTTCGATCGGCCTGCACGGGGTTCGGGTCACGGATCCAGCCGATGTCGATGCAGGGGTTCGCGAGGTGCTCGCACATCCCGGCCCCGCATTGCTCGATGCAGTCACCGCGCGGACTGAATTGTCCATGCCACCCAAGATCACGCTCGAGCAGATGAAGGGCTTCACTCTCTATATGGCAAAAGCGATCATCAATGGCCGCGGCGATGAAGTGTTGGAGCTTGGCAAGACCAATGCAGGCCTGCTCGCGCGGTTTCTGTAGGCTGTCCCGGGGACGAGCATGCCTTGGCAGCTATTGTCGCACAAACCTTTAACCCGCTCGCAGAACGATCAACCAAGGAGACACAATGATGACCTGTTCCCATTTGAGCACGATCGAAGATGTCAGCCCAAGCGCGCTTGGTTGCGAAGAGTGCCTGAAGATCGGTAGCGAGTGGGTGCATCTGCGTCTGTGTCGAGAGTGCGGCCATGTGGGTTGCTGCGACCAGTCGCCTCACCGGCATGCGCGCGCCCATTTCAACGCGACACGCCATCCCATCATTGAAGGCTATGATCCCCCAGAAGGCTGGGGCTGGTGCTATATCGACGATATCGAGGTCGACCTGCCCAATCAGACGCCTCAGGAAGGGCCAATCCCGCGCTTCTTGTGACGACGTGAAAGGAAGGCGACGTGATCAGCCTCCCTTCGTTCTGTGGTAGCTTGTCTGCATCGGTCGCTTATCGCTCGGCTCATGGCTCGCATCCTTCTCGATCAGGCAAACATGGAACATGGCGCAATCGCCTGTCGATCATACGGCGCTGTTCTTTCGGGCCGTTGACAGGCGAACCTCTTGCCGCTGTCGGGAAAATCGCTCAATGTCCCGCCGCAGCTGCGATCATGGATCGCTTTGGGGGCTTTTGTGCAGGGCGATCGGGACGCGAGACGACTGGCAGCCAGAGTGCAGGCTGTTGCCGCAATCCTCGTCGCGATGGGCATATTCGCGCTTGATGTCCTCAGCCCACTCCAAGGCGCCGTCGCTGTCCTTTACACGACGGTGGTACTGATCGCAGCGCGCGGTCATGTCCGCAAACTTGTCTATCTGGCGGCTGTCATTTGCACCGTGCTCGCCGTCAGTGGCTATGCGATTTCCCATGCGGGGGAGCCGGTGGCGTCGCCAAATGTTGGCGGACACCTCGAGGATGGGGTGATGACCTCGACCGTCCCGGAAGCT
>CAMLFF010000041.1 GCA_946479185.1 uncultured Sphingobium sp. | reverse complement strand
AAGAAGGGATCGAACAGGATTTCCTGATTGACGATGCCGATGGAATTGCGCGCATTGCGCGGATTCTCATCGATATCGAAACCCCAGATGCTGGCAGTGCCGCTCGTTTTGTTCACCAGCCCGGCAAGGATATTGATGATCGTGGATTTGCCCGCGCCATTCGGGCCAAGCAGGCCGTAAATGCTGCCACGCGGAACGCTGAGGTTCACGCCGTCGACAGCCTTCTTGCCGCCCGCATAAGTCTTGCAAAGATTGGTGATTTCGATGGCTGCGTCCGTCATGGCGCTGTCCTTAAAGCAAGCGGTGGCGGATGGGAACGGGTGTAACTACCCCGCCCGCACGAGCGCGCAATAACGCGCGGCCTGCAGAAACTCGGCGCGCTTGATGGCAAGCAGCGCGGAGGCCTGCTCGTCCTCGCCCCATTGCTCGGCCTGCCAGCGCTCATCGAGACTGGCGACGTCGAACAGCGCGTCCGCATCCAACTCATCATGCAGATAGGCGAGCGTGCCCACGAGCGTGCCGCCGATCTGGGTGATCGTTGCGACGCCTGCGAGCAGCCAGGGATCGAGCCCTTCCACCTCGCCGCGTAGGGCCGCGAGGGTGAGCGGAGGCTGATCGACCGGCACGATGCCGCTGGTGACGTTGAAGCTGATGCTGTGGCGCTTGCAAGCGCTGTTCAGCAACGGTCCCCACTCGGCCGCCTGCAGCGCGATGAGGGCATCAGGCTGATCGGCGCGGTAGCAGAGCAGGTCGCTCTGGCCATAGGCCGCGATCTGACCCCGAAAATCGCCAAGCGCAGGCAGCACCCGGTCGATGGTCGCATTGGAAAAGCCGGTCATGGGCATGGTGTGCGGGGCGATATCCTCGCCCTGTTCATCCCACTCTTGCGCGATGGCGCGCGCGAGCGCTTCGCCCGGCACGATGAGCGGCACGCGGGCTGGCGTGCGAACCGGGCGCTCATCAAGCAGGATCGCCCAGCCGCCTGCCTCATGCGGGAGAAGCTGGGATGTCTTCCAGAATCGCTTCATTCGCCTTCACCCGCTTGCTGCTTTTCCAGCTGGCGCCGCGTGGAGAAGGCCCGCGCCAGCATGCGCGGCACGATGAGGAACTGGATGAAGCCGACGGTTGAGACGATGATGCCCAGATATTTGGCCTTGTCCGCCTGCACCCAATCGAAACGCTGCAGCGAGATTGCCATGCCGAACAGCAGAATGATCGCGCCGGACAAGCGGAACAGGCTGATTGCGAAGAAGCGCTGTTTGGCGAGCGCGGCCTGCCGCTCGGGCGTGATATCGGATTGGGGATCGCTCATGCCAGCGCGATATGGCGGGCAAGCTGGGCGCTGTCCAGCGCGACGCTCTGCGCGCCAGCCTCGAGCAGCGTGGCTGCATCATGATAGCCCCAGCCGACACCGAGCCCCCGTACATTGGCGGCGCTGGCCATCAGCATATCGAAGCTGGTGTCGCCGATCATGATCGCATTCTCGCGCGCGACGCCGGCATCGGCCAGGGCCATCTCGATCATGGATGGGTGCGGCTTGGAGGGGTGGCGATCCGCCGTCTGGAGCGAGATGAACCGGCCCGAAAGACCGTGATGTTCAAGCGCCCATTGCAGGCCGCGATCGGACTTGCCCGTGGCGATGGCGAGCAGCCAGCCGTCCGCCTCGAGACCGTCCAGCAGATCGGCGATGCCATCGTAAAGCGGCTCATGCAGCGTGCCGCCGCTGCGCAGCGCGCGGAAGGCCCGCTTATAATGCTCGGACAGGTCAAGGTGCAGTTCTTCAGGCGCCTCCGGGAGCAATTGCACCATTGCTTGGGGGAGCGACAGGCCGACGACCGAGAGGCATGTTGCCCGCACCGGCACCGGTAGCGACACCGCCTCGAACGCGCTCGCCATTGCTGCGACGATCGCGTGCTGGCTATCGATCAACGTGCCATCACAATCGAAAATGGCGAGACGAAGGGACATGAGGGGCGTTTCCGGCGATGGGAGGAGATCACCTCTTAGCGGGCGTGCCGATCAATACCACCCCAAGCGACGCACGCGTTTTTGATGCTGACCATAAAAAAGCGGGCGCCAAAGCGATACGCTTTGGCGCCCCAGCATCGGTTGTCAGACACGGGGTTTGTCTGCACCGTAAATCCGTTCCAGGCGCCGAAAATCGGCAGATGGGATAGCCAGAAAACAACAGGAGATGAGTTCACCAGATCCTGAAAAATCGGCACGGGAGGACCGAAACCCAGAAAATCGAATTCGCTGCTTCGTCTGGCTCGACATCATCTCCTGTAAGCCTTCGCTATGAATCGAGAATGCGCATCTGCGGGATCGGTTCCGCCATCGTGAAATGAGGCGCAAAATAGCTTTGCACGCGCTTTTTGAGAGAGGCTGCACTTACGGCTCGTTAACCATCCCCTTGCTATGCTCCGGTCGATTTGGCGCGTGGTTCGAGGGCGATATTTATGAAGCGGATGATCGGCTATTGCGCGCTCCCGGCGCTATTGATGGGGCTGAGCGGTTGCGGCGGCGGCGGCGGTGTAGGCTCGACGCCGACACCCAGCCCCTTGCCGACACCTACGCCGAGCCCCTCCCCGACACCGACGCCCACGCCCGCGCCTGCACCGCCCCCCGTGATCATCGCGCCGGCACCCACACCAACGCCAAGCCCTACGCCTACGCCAACACCGACCCCGAGCGTGAACTTCAACACCGCTGAATATAGCCGCTCGAACGGCCTGCCCTATCATGAGGCCATCACCGCCTATCAGGCTGGCGCAAGCGGCGCGGGCATCACCGTGGGCGTGATCGATACTGGGCTGACGGACGTGAATAGCGAGTTTGCCGGGCGGATCAGCAGCAACTCGCGCGCTTTTGCGGGCAATGCGACCTATCAGGATGTGGATGGCCATGGCACGGCCGTCGCCGCCGTCATCGCCGCCGCGCGCAATAATCAGCGCGTCATGGGCATGGCGTGGGGCGCCAATGTGATGGCGCTGCGCACGGACGATCGAACCGATTGCGACGATGATGGATGCAGCCACCCAACCAGCGCCATCGCCAGCGCGATCGACCATGCCTGGCAGAATGGCGCGCGCGTCATCAACATCTCGCTCGGCGGGGGCGCTGCGCCGAACAGCCTGCTGCAGGCCGTGAAGCGGGCGACCGATAACGACACCATCATCGTGATATCCGCTGGCAATAATAAGGATGGCGAGGCCCCGCTCACAACGCCGGATGCGCTGGCGCGATCCTTTGCCAACCCGGCGTTCAGCAATGGGCGCGTCATCATCGCCAGCTCCGTGAATGCCGATGATACGGTGAGCAGCTTCTCGGCAGGCGTGCTGGGCTTTGAAACGGTGAGCATGGCGGCGCTTGGCAACCGTGTGCTGACCTTCGATCATACCGGCGCGGCCTTTCTCTATTCCGGCACATCCTTCTCGGCTCCGCAAATCTCCGGCGCGGCGGCTTTGCTGGCGCAGGCCTTCCCCAACCTGAACGGCAAGGAGATCGTGGATCTGCTGCTCTCCAGCGCGCGCGATGTGGGCGCTCCAGGGGACGATGCGCGCTATGGCGTGGGGATATTGGATATCGACGAAGCCTTTAAACCGGTTGGCACGCTCGCCGTAGCCGGGAGCAAGGTGGCGCTGGAGGTGAACGCTCCCAGCGCACTCTCCGCGCCGATGGGTGACGCCACGCCCGCCGCAATCAACAGTGTCGCGCTGGATAGCTATAAGCGGGCCTACCAGATCGATCTGACGCCAGCCTTCGTGCAGCGCGGCGTGACGCGGGCGCTCGCTGCATCGCTGGATGTGACGCAGCGGCAGGTGAATCTTGGCACGGGTGCAATGTCTGTAGCGTTGAGCATCCAGCCTGCGGCTGATCGGGTTGCCGTGGCGGACCCGCTTACTTTTGCGCAGCGCGATGAGGGTCGCGCCCGGCTGAACAGCGGCACATTGATGGCGCGGCTTTCGCCGAGAGCGCAGGTTGTGCTTGGTTTGCGTACCGGCATCGACAGTATCGAGCGGCGGCTGGCGGATCAGGCGACGCCAAGCTTCCTGATGGCAGAGCAGGGCTTTGATGGCGATCAGGTGGATATGCGGGCAGGCACGGCGCTTGCGGTCTCCCAGCGGGTGGGGCGTGGTCTGAACATTATAGGCGGTTTCGAGAGTGGCGAGATGAACCCGCCTTCCTACGCCCGCGCCTTGAGCGATGCTGCTGACAGGCGCGAGACACCTTATCAGGCGGCCTCCGTCACGGTTGATTTCGCGCGGCGCGGCTTTGGGCTATCGGTTGGCGCGACGGCGCTGAACGAGCCATCCAGCGCGCTCGGAGCGCGCTTCTCGCCCAATCTTGGGGCGCAATCGGCGCGCAGCCTGTTCATGCGGATGGGTGCGCGTTTGGCGTTGCCGGGTGATATGACCGTTTCCGCCAGTTGGCAGCAGGGCTGGACCAGAGCGGCGGCGGGCGGGCTGTTGCGCGATGGCGGCATGCTGATGAGCCGAAGCTGGTCAGCGGATGTGGCGCGGCGCGATTTGTTTGCGCGCAATGACATGATTGGCCTGCGCGTGTCGCAACCGCTGCGGGTCGTGGCCAGTCGCTTCGATGTGCTGCTGGCGGATGGTTGGGACTGGCAGCAGGAGATTGCGACCGAGCGGAGCGTGGCGCTCAATCTGGTGCCGCAGGGCCGCCAGCGCGATTATGAGCTGAGCTATGGGCGCGGGATCGGACCGGGCTGGCTGGGCGCGAACCTGTATGTGCGCGAGCAGGGCGGGAATATTGCGACGATGCCGACCGAGTTGGGGATGGCACTGCGTTGGTCGATGGGGTTTTGAGGGGGCAGAATTCGTGCCCTCTAACCCGCGTCATTCCCGCGAACGCGGGAATCCAGGGACGGCGCCGAAATTTCGCGCACTTTCGATAGCTTGACTGGATTCCTGCCTTCGCAGGAATGACGGTGTGCGTGGAGTGCGAGCGAAGCCCTCCACTTAAACCGTGAAGCTTTCGCCGCAGCCGCAGCTGCCCTTGGCGTTGGGATTACTGAACACGAAACCAGCGGTGAAATCGTCTTCCACCCAGTCCATTGTCGAGCCGATAAGATACAGCACCGAGCCAGCATCGATGAACAAGACCCCGCCCGGCGTCTCGATGCGCTCATCGAATTTGGCGGCTTCGCTCACATAATCAACCGAATAGGCGAGCCCCGAGCAGCCCCGACGCGGCGTGGAGAGCTTGACGCCAACCGCATCGGCAGGCGCTTTGGACATGAGCGCGGCCACACGATCCTGCGCGGCGGGCGTCAGGATGACGGCTGCCGGCATGGTGCGCTTGGTGGTGGTCGTTGCGGTCGTCATCATCTTGGTTCCTGATGCGGATATGGGGTGCGCGCGCGCAATGTCTATAACATGCCCAGTTCGAGCTTGGCTTCGTCGGTCATTTTCTGCGGGTCCCATGGCGGATCCCAGACGAGGTTGACGTCCACAAGGCCAACGCCGGGCACGGCGCCGACGCGCATCTCGATCTCGCCCGGCATGGATTCGGCGACCGGGCAATGCGGCGTCGTGAGCGTCATGGTGACGACGACATGATTATCATCGCCGACTTCGACGCCGTAGATGAGGCCGAGATCATAGATGTTCACCGGAATTTCCGGATCGTAAATTTCCTTCAGTGCCGAGATGACGGCGTCGTAAGTCGCCCCGCCCGGCTCGCCAGCAGCATCCGCCACGGGCTTTTGCGCGAGGAAACCATCGAGATAATCGCGCTTGCGCTCGCCAGTCTCCACCGGGGCTTCCGGCTGCATGTCGGCAGCATCGACGCGCGCGCGAGGCGGCGTGGAGACGCTCTCGACTTCCTCAATCTTGATCATGTTTTCGTCGGTCATCCGAATATCGTCCTAACCCGATCGAGGCCCTTGAGCAGCGCCTCGATATCCGTCTCGTCATTGTAAATGCCAAAGCTCAC
This sequence comes from uncultured Sphingobium sp., assembly GCA_946479185.1. The sequence continues at coordinate 10,216 of CAMLFF010000041.1, read as the reverse complement.
CCGCGCTGTTGCATCGACGCCGAGGTGGCTCATGAGCGGCTGCGCACAATGGTGCCCGGCGCGAATAGCGACGCCGCTTTCATCCAATATGGTGCCGATGTCGTGCGGATGCACCCCATCCATCGCGAAAGACACGATGCCGGACGACAAATCCGGGCCAAGCAGCCTGATGGAATTGACGCCGCGCAACGCCTCACGCGTTTGGGCGACAAGGGCATCCTCATGCGCGCCGATGCGCTCCATGCCGATGCTGTCGACATAATCCATCGCAGCTGCGAGCGCGATCGTCTCGATGATGGCGGGCGTGCCTGCCTCGAACCGCGCGGGCGGCGGGGCATAGGTGGTGCGCTCGAACGTGACCTTGTCGATCATCGCGCCGCCGCCATGATAGGGCGGCATGGCGTCCAATATCTCGGCCCGTGCCCACAGCACGCCGATGCCGGTGGGGCCATAAAGCTTGTGGCCGGAGAAGAGATAGAAATCGCAGCCTAGCGCCTGCACATCGATGGCGAGGCGGGGCGCGGCCTGGCAGCCATCGACCAGCAGCAGTGCGCCTGCGCCATGCGCAATCTGCGCCGCGCGGCGCACATCGAGCAGGGAGCCGAGCACGTTGGAGACATGGGCGAGCGCGACGATTTTATGCTCGGGGCGGATCATGGCCGCCATCGCATCAAGATCGATCAGGCCATCATGAGTGAGCGGCACAACATCGATCTGCGCGCCGGTCCGCTCGGCAATGAGCTGCCAGGGCACGATATTGCTGTGATGCTCAAGCTGGGAGAGCAGGATGCGGTCGCCCGCGCGCAAATTCGCGCCGCCCCAGCTCTGGGCGACCAGATTAATGCCCTCGGTCGCGCCGCGCACGAAGACGATTTCATTCTCGGAGCCTGCATTGATGAAGCGCGCAACCCGGCGCCGCGCAGCCTCGAACGCGAGCGTCATGTCTGCCGAGCGCGCATACACGCCGCGATGCACGGTCGCGTAATCGGCGCCCATCGCACGAACGGTCGCGTCGATCACGGCCTGCGGCTTTTGCGCGGTCGCGGCGGTATCGAGATAATGCCAGGGCTTGCCATCAGCCGTGATGAGGCCGGGGAAATCCTGCCGGATTGCCGATGCGTCGAGCAGAGTCGAGGGGGCGAGGATATCGCTCACCCCAAGGACTCCAGCCGCGCACGGGCGCTCGCCGTGAAGCGATCCCGCTCGGCTTCATCGGCCATGTCATCGAACAGGCCGGCAATGAAAGCCTCTAGCAACAGGGCCTGCGCCCGCGCCGGATCGACCCCGCGTGAGGCCATGTAGAAGAGCGCGGCCTTATCGAGCTGGCCGATGGTGGCGCCGTGGGCGCATTTCACATCATCAGCAAAAATCTCAAGCTCGGGCTTGGCATTGGCCGTGGCGGTGCGATCCATAAGCATCGCTTTGAAGCTTTGGGACGCATCGGTTTTCTGCGCATGGGGCGCGACGCGAATTTGGCCCAGATAGCTGGTGGTCGAGCGGCCCGCCGCGATGGCGCGCACGGTCTGCGCGCTGGTGGCGTTGGGCTCGGCATGGTTGAGCGTCGTGACCAGTTCGAGCGTCTGCTCGCCGCCACCGATGAGCGCGGCCTTGAGGTCGAAATGCGCGCCATCGCCCAATGTCACGTCGAACGTCACGCGCCCGAGTGCGCCGCCAATGTTGAGCAGATGCGCGCTGAAGGTGCCGCCCGCGCCCACCTCGATGCGATAATCGCGAATGATCGCCTCATCCTGCGCGGCATCCTGCAACAGGGCGACGCTGCGCGCCTCACCGGCGGGCACAACGAACCGCTCCGGCTCGGCAGAAGGCCAGATGCGCGCGGCGGCGTCCACATCACTGTAGCGCCAGGCTTCATCATGCCGCGTGGGGAGAGGCGCGAGTGCGCTCATGCTGCGATCACCTCGGCATAGCCTTCACGCTCCAGCGCCAGCGCAAGCTCTGGGCCCCCGGACTTCACGATGCGGCCACCCGCCAGAATATGCACGAAATCTGGCCGCACATAATCGAGCAGCCGCTGATAATGGGTGATGAGCAGCACGGCCTTATCCGGCGCCCGCATGATCGCATTGATGCCTGCACCGACGATCTTGAGCGCGTCGATATCAAGGCCGCTATCCGTCTCATCGAGGATGGCGAGCTTGGGTGCGAGAATGCCCATATGAACCATTTCGGCACGTTTCTTCTCGCCACCGGAGAAGCCGACATTCACGGCGCGCTTGAGCATTTCCATATCCATGCCGAGCAGCCCGGCCTTCTCACGCGCAAGGCGCAGAAAGTCCGCCGCGGAGAGCGGCGCATCGCCGCGCACCTTGCGCTGGCTGTTCAAAGCCTCACGCAGGAACTGCACATTGGAGACGCCGGGGATTTCGACTGGATATTGGAAGCCGAGGAATAACCCCGCAGCGGCGCGCTCATGCGGCGCCATGTCGAGCAGGGCTTGGCCATCAAAATCGACGCTGCCGCTCGTCACCTCATAGCCGGGGCGACCGCCAAGCGTATAGGCCAGCGTGGACTTGCCCGCCCCGTTCGGCCCCATGATCGCGTGGATTTCACCCGCATTGATCTGGAGCGACAGGCCCTTGAGGATGGGCTTTTCGCCGATCTCGCTATGAAGATTGTCGATACGCAGCATTAGTTGGCTTTCAGCTTGGGATCGGCGCGGATGAGCGCGCGCGCGGTCCAGAAGGCCATGTCGCGCACATCACCCGGAGCGGGGAACAGCGTATCGATATGGCGTTTGATCGGCATATAGGGCCACCAGTCGGCGCCGCCTTCTGGCGCGCCCTTCTCCAGCAGCGTGGTAACGAATTCGGTGATCGGCTCCATGCGGGCGAGGTTTGGCGCCTTGGCTTTGTAGAAAGCCTTGTCGCTCTTGAGGCGCTCGACGAACGTCTCATCGCCCTTATCCAGCGCAGCGCGGCAAGCGACCTGATAGGCGTCCAGATCGCCGAACTCTTTCAGAGCGCGCGGCTGCAGCTCGCCTTCTTCCAGCTCATAATCTTCTTCCAGGATGCGGATGGCCGCCGTCCATGATTGGCCATTACCAACATCTTCCGCGAAATCGGCCAATGCGTCCTGGATATCGTCTTCGTCGCTCAAAATTCTGTCCTCTTGATGGTTCTTTATGCGGTGGACGGGTCGGTCAGCCGACGCTGCCCTCAAGGCTGATGCCCAGCAACTTCTGTGCCTCGACAGCGAACTCCATCGGCAATTGCTGCAGCACTTCCTTGGCGAAGCCGTTCACGATCAGGCTCACCGCCGCTTCCTGATCCAGCCCGCGCTGGGTGGCGTAGAAGAGCTGATCGTCACTGATCTTGCTCGTCGTCGCCTCATGCTCGACGATGGCGCTCGGGTTCTTCACCTCGATATAGGGCACGGTGTGCGCGCCGCACTGATCGCCCAGCAACAGGCTGTCGCACTGGGTGAAGTTGCGCGCGCCCTCGGCATTGGCGCTCATCCGCACCAGCCCGCGATAGGTGCCGCTGGAGCGCCCGGCGCTGATGCCCTTGGAGACGATGGTCGAGCGCGTGTTCTTGCCGTTATGGATCATCTTCGTGCCGGTATCGGCCTGCTGGCGATTGTTCGTCACGGCAACCGAGTAGAACTCGCCCACGCTATTCTCGCCATTCAGCACGCAGCTTGGATATTTCCAGGTGATGGCGCTGCCGGTTTCCACCTGCGTCCAGCTCACCTTGCTGTTGCGTCCCTGGCACAGCGCGCGCTTGGTGACGAAATTATAGATGCCGCCCTTGCCCTGCGCATCGCCCGGATACCAGTTTTGCACCGTGCTATATTTAATCTCGGCATCATCGAGCGCGACCAACTCGACCACGGCAGCGTGGAGTTGGTTCTCGTCGCGCATCGGCGCGGTGCAGCCCTCCAGATAAGAGACGTAGCTGCCCTTCTCCGCGATGATGAGCGTGCGCTCGAACTGGCCGGTATTCTCGGCATTGATGCGGAAATAGGTGCTCAGCTCCATCGGGCAGCGCACGCCCTCTGGAATGTAAACAAAGGTGCCGTCCGAAAAGACCGCGCAATTGAGCGTAGCGAAATAATTGTCATGCATCGGCACGATTTTGCCGAGCCATTTTTTCACCAGATCGGGAAATTCCTTGATGGCTTCACTGATCGAGCGGAAGATGACGCCTGCCTCCTCCAGCTCCTTGCGGAAGGTGGTGGCGACCGAGACGCTATCGAACACCGCATCCACCGCGACCTTGCGCGAGCCGGAGACGTTGGCGAGGACTTTCTGCTCCTCGATGGGAATGCCAAGCTTCTCATAAACCCGGCGAATCTCGGGATCGAGCTCATCGAGGCTCGAAAGCTCGGTCTTCTTCTTGGGCGCCGCATAATAATAGGCGTCCTGATAATCGATCGGCTCCATGCTGAGCTTTGCCCAATCGGGCGCCGTCATGGTCAACCAGTGGCGATAGGCCTTGAGCCGCCAGTCGAGCATCCATTGCGGTTCGTTCTTCTTGGCCGAAATGAAGCGCACCGTGTCCTCGGAAAGACCCTTGGGCGCGAACTCCTGCTCGATATCCGAGCTGAAGCCCCACTCATAATCGCTCGCCTTTTCGGCAGCGGCCAGAGCGTCAGCATTTTTGGGACGAGTATCGACGGGGGAATTCATAATGCAGCCTCCAGAGGCGCTGTGCGGGCCGGGGCGAAACTCGCGACCGGCAACATTTCAGGGCTGGCGATGAGATGCGCCAGCGTGACATTTGAGAGGGCGCCGCGGACCAGCGCGTTCACGCCCACCCAATGCGGACGGATATCGCAGGAGCGGTCCAGCGCGCAGCAATCGGGACCATGCGAATCGAGACAGGCGGTCAAAGCGATGGGGCCATCCACCGCCTCGATAATGTCTGCCAGCGTGATCGCCGCTGCCGGGCGGGCAAGCTTGATGCCGCCACCGCTACCGCGCGTTCCCTTGATGAGTCCCGCACGGCCAAGCAGGCTCGCAAGCTTCTGCGCAGTGGGCACCGGAATACCCGCTTCCTGCGCAAGCGTGGTGGCGTTGGCCCGCGCACCACCGCAATGGGTGGCTGCGGTGCGCATCATCAGCACGGCATAATCGGCAAGGCTCGAAAGGCGCATTTGCGAATGGTTCTCAAATCGGACTAATTTGGTCTGATTGGCAAATGGGTAGGAAAGCCGCGAAAATCAAGCGGCAAATTTATCGCGCGAGGCAGAGCTGACATTTTAAGACAGGCTGGTAGGCGCGCCGCTAGCTGATGCGGCTGAGCCGTGCAATCTCGCCTTTGATCTCCGCACGGTTCATCGAGAGGCGGGTAACGACGCTGGCCCGCTCGCGCAATTCGGTCGGGGTAAGGCCCGTGAAATGCTTGAGCTCACGGATGAAGTGGGACTGATCGTAAAAGGCGTCCGAGCTCACATCGGCCCAATCCAGCTCCTCGCGGGCTAGCAGCTGAGCGCAGCGCAGCGCCCGATATTTGCGCGCCAGATATTTGGGCGGGGCGCCGTAAAGCCGATTGCACCAGCGGGCGAGCTGCCGGGCGGATAGGCCCGTCGCCTCCTGCAATGCCTCGACGCGGGGCGAACGCTCATCGGCCAGCCAGCGGTCCGCCTCCTGAACGAAGATTCGGTCCGCATCGGAGACGGGGTGGAGGCGCGTCTGCAAAAAGGCCCAGAGAAGATCGGCGGCGCTGGCAGCATCATCGGTCGCGCGCAGCAGGAGCAGCATGTCTTGCCAATCCGCCCCGAAGAGCGCGGCGAGATCGAGCGCATTGTCAGCGGCTCCGTCCGCATCGCCAGCCCGCAGCGCGGCCCAGCCCAACGGGAGCACGGTGACGCCGAACACCTGCATCGGACCCGTCACATTGAAAGAGAGTGCCATGCTAGTTGGCCCTAACAGGCAGCATTCAGGCGTTGTCACCTGCCTGCCATCCCCGAAGCTGTACTGGCCTTCGCCTGCGAGCATGAAACGGATCTGGGCGAAATCGGCGCGGGTCTGGTCCGCAATGATTGGGCAATCCGCCGTGAACAAATAGGATGCACCGAAATAGTCAGCCAGCTCTGGTGGGGGAACGAGGTAGCGCAACGCCATCATGTCGGGAGCATCGGCAAGTGACGAGAGACGGCTCATTTACGACCCTGACCGGATATTGGCATTACCGCGCTGCGCAGAGGTAAAGCCGCGCACATCGACATAGTCAGTCGGGCAATGAGCGATTCGATTGCGTTCCTCCTGCGCTATCCATCGCAATTTATGCACGATCTGAGGGGCAGAGGAACAAAAAAGCGGCCCGGCGCACGAATGCTGCCGAGCCGCCGAGTAAAAGGTCTCTCAGCCAGAGACTGGAGAGCCCTTCGGGTCGCAAAAATTCGCTAGCTCGATTCTCGGCAAGTTTATTGGACGGATTCGTCATTGCCTCCTGTGGGAGACAGTTTGCAAATCGCCCCCGTGCAGCCCGCCAGCACGCCTTTGACGCCCGTGAGATGGACTGCCATAGGCGAGCGGATGTATCGCCAAATCCGCCCCCTTTTGTTCGCGTTCGAGGCCGAGCGCGCACACGGCCTCGCGCTTGCCGCGCTGCGCCTTCCGTTCCCCGCTGCGGCGCGTCCGGACGCCATGCTGGCTCAATCGCTTTTCGGCCTGCAATTCGCCAGCCCCGTAGGCCTCGCGGCGGGATTTGATAAGGATGGCGTGATTGCCCACCGCGTGGGGCGGCTGGGCTTTGGCTTTGCCGAATTGGGCACGCTCACGCCCCTGCCCCAGGCTGGCAATGCCAGGCCACGCCTGTTCCGACTGGAAGAAGACCGCGCCGTCATCAACCGCATGGGCTTCAACAATGGCGGTCAGGCACTGGCAGCCGAACGCCTCGCCGCGCGTGGGACAGCGCGCGACCTGATCGTGGGCGTGAACATCGGCGCGAACAAGGATGCGGTGGACCGGATCGCCGATTATGAGACCGGCGTTCGCCAGATGAGCGCTTATGCCGATTATCTCACGGTCAACATCTCCTCCCCCAACACGCCGGGCCTGCGTGCCTTGCAGGATCGTGGCGCGCTGGACGAATTGCTGGGCAGGGTGATGGCCGCTCGCGCAGCCGATGGTCCGCCGATCCTGCTCAAGGTCGCGCCGGATCTGGAGCTTGCCGATGTGGACGATATCGCGCAGCTTGCGCTCGCTCATCATATTGACGGGCTCATCGTGAGCAACACGACGATCAGCCGCCCGGCGCTGCGCTCGCGGCATGGCGGCGAAACCGGCGGGCTTTCGGGCGCGCCGCTGCATGATCTGGCGCTCGCGCAGCTACGCAATTTCCGCAAGCTGCTCGGCACCAAGGTGCCGCTGATCGGCGTGGGTGGCATTGCCGATGCGGCACAGGCCTATGCCCGCATCCGCGCCGGGGCGAGCCTGATCCAGCTCTATTCAGCGCTGCTTTATGAAGGCCCCTATCTGCCCGCGCGAATCAATGCCGGATTGGCGCAATTGCTACGGCGCGATGGCCTGGCGTCTATTGCGGATGCCGTGGGTGTCGACGTCGACTGATTTCAAGCGCGTGGGCTTTAGCATGCGCGAAATCATGTATTGATCGACGTGCATTGAAGCCGATTGCCTTTCCCCTGCGTTTGCGCTTGTGAGCGAGCAAATCAGAATGATCGGACCTTAGCCATATGGCGCCTGACACCCCTTCTTCCCATCGCATTGAGGATGGCTTTTTCATTGCGCTGGTGATCGTCATCACGGTCGCCTTCGCCCTGATTCTCGAGCCCTTTTTCATCGCGGTGCTTTGGGGGCTGATTGCGGGCATCCTCTTCCAGCCGGTCAACCGCAGGCTGCTCAAGGCGATGCCGCGCTGGCCGAACAGCGCCGCCGGGCTCACCTTGCTGCTCATCATCGCGATGGTCATCGTGCCGGCAATACTGCTCTCCGTAGCGCTGGTGCAGGAAGTGTCTGTTTTCTATACAAAAATCCAATCCGGCCAGATCAATTTTGCGGTCCTCTTCGAGCAATTGCGTGCGCGGCTGCCGGCGGGATCGGGCGTGTGGCTGGAGCGCTTTGGCCTCAAGGATTTCGATTCGCTGCAAGAGCGGCTGCGCGATGGCGTGGCGACCAGCTTCCGCACCATCGCGGCGCAGGCCGTGATCATCGGCCAGAGCGCCTTCAGCATGTTTTTGGCGCTGAGTGTGATGCTTTACCTCACCTTCTTTCTGTTGCGCGATGGCGAGGCGCTTTCCGAGCGGGTGATGAGCACGATGCCACTGCGCTCAGGGCCGCGCCGGGAGCTGATGCGCCAATTCGTATTGGTCATCCGGGCGACAGTGAAGGGCAGCATCATCGTCGCGATCGTTCAGGGCGTCATCGGCGGCGTCGTCTTTTGGGCGCTGGGCGTGGAAGGCGCGCTGCTGTGGGGTGTGATCATGGGCTTCTTCTCGCTCCTACCCGCTGTCGGCACCGGCCTCGTCTGGGCGCCCGTGGCCGTCTATCTGTTCGCGACGGGAGACATGGTGGAAGGCTTCATCCTCGTCTTCTGCGGCATCTTCATCATCGGGCTGGTCGATAATATCCTGCGCCCCATCCTCGTGGGGCGCGACACGCGGCTGCCCGATTATGTGGTGCTGATCACGACGCTGGGCGGCCTGCAGATCTTCGGCTTTAGCGGCATCGTGATCGGGCCGGTCATCGCCGCCTTGTTCCTGGCGACCTGGAACATCGTCGCCGATATGCGTGGCCATGAGGAAGGCCAGTTGCCCGTTACCGACCCGGTAGAAACCGAGGACGTCGAGGGGAAGCAGCCTGGCACCGTATCGGTTCCATCCTGACCGATATCGGGCCGATTTGCGGGCCGAAAAACCAGAAGGCGGTTGACGCTTATTTCAATCAGGGGTAATGGCCCGGCCTTCGCGCAGACCCGCTGGTTCATTCCAAGAGTCGTGACGTGCACCTTTAAACAGCTCGAGTTCGAGGAATTTCATGGCTAATACGCCTCAAGCAAAGAAGCGCATCCGCCGCAACGCAGCCCGCGCCGTGATCAACGGCAACCGGATGAGCCGCGTGCGGACCCTTGTGAAGAAGGTCGAATCGGCTCTCGAAGCTGGCGACAAGACTGCAGCGCAGGCTGCTCTCTCCGCTGCACAGCCTGAAATGGCCCGTGGCGTTGCCCGTGGCGTGCTCCACAAGAACACCGCTTCACGCAAGTTCGGTCGGCTCACCAAGCGCGTCGCCGCGCTCGCCTGATCTGATCTGCCCCGATCGATCGGGGAGGCAAAACGGAACGGCGCTGGGCTAAGCCTCGGCGCCTTTTTCGTTGTCTGCAGCGCATGAGCTTTGCGCTCAGCGCGGGTTGGGCGACTCGGGTGCGTCCAGCGGTGAGACATCAACCGAGTTGAACGTCTTTTGCGATTGCCCGCCGACGAACACGCCGTCGATGGGCGAAATATCGGAATAGTCCCGCCCCATCGCCACCACGAGATGATCGGCATTGGCCAGCACGCCATTGGTGGGATCGATGCCGACCCAGCCGCGTGACGGGCCGCACCAGAGCGCCACCCAGGCATGCATCGCATCCGCGCCGACCAGCCGCGCCTTGCCCGGCGGCGGATAGGTGCGCAGATAGCCGCTGACATAGGCAGCAGGCAGCCCCACCGCACGCAACGCAACGATCATGATATGCGCGAAATCCTGACAGACACCGCGCCGGATCGCGAAGGCCTCGGCAACCGGCGTATCGGCTTTGGTCGCCTGCACATCATAAGCAAAATCGGATTGAATGCGGCGCGCGAGCGCGAGCGCGCTGGTGAGGCAATCGGCATCGGGTGGGAGCATTGGCCGCGCCCATGCGACAATCTCCGGCTCCAGCGGCAACAGGCGTGAGGGGAAGAGGTAATTGGTGGGTGAGCGGGGACCAATATCTTGCACCGCCTGCGCGGCTCGTGCGAGCGCGGCGATGCTCATCTGCGGCGTGAGCAGGTCCAACTCCGCGTCCCCCACATCCGCCGTGAATGTCGCCTCGATCGAGAGCGTCGAGATGGGCTTGAGGATTTCGATTCGCGTGAGGTTGAAGGGATAAGCCCCTGCCCGCTCCTGCCGCAGATTTGGCAGCGGATCGACCGTCAGCTTGAAATCATCCACACGCTGGCCGGGCCATTGGATCGGCGCGAGGCGCAGGTTGAAATGCGCGAGCAGCACGGGCGGATTATAGGCGACGCGGATGATGTGGCGGACACGATA
>CAMLFF010000040.1 GCA_946479185.1 uncultured Sphingobium sp. | reverse complement strand
ATCTGGCCGGACTGGCTGGCAACCGCCCGATCTGGCTGGAGCGGATCGATGGTCACGCGGGCTGGGCCAATGATGCGGCGCTCGCCGCGGCCAAGATCAGCGCGACGACAAAAGCGCCTGCGGGCGGACGCATCATTGCCGAGGCTGGCAAGCCGAGCGGGCTTTTGGTCGACAAGGCGATGGCGCTCATGATCCCCGCTCTGCCCGTTCGCCAGCCCAAGGATTATGATGCAGCGCTGGAGCAAGCCCAAAAGGCTCTGCTCGCGCGCGGCGTGACGGCGATTGCAGACATGGGCACCACGATAGAGGGCTGGCAGGCCTATCGCCGCGCGGGCGATCGCGGCGCATTGCAGATCCGCATCATGGGCTATGCACGCGGCATGGATCAGGCGCAGATGATCGCGGGCCCCGGACCGACGCCGTGGCTCTATGATGACCGGTTGCGGCTGGGCGGCGTGAAGCTGGTCGTGGATGGCGCGCTTGGCTCACGCGGCGCATGGCTCAAGGCGCCTTATGCCGATGCGCCCAAGGAGAGCGGGCTACAGCTGCTGACCTCCGCCCAATTGCGGAACCAGATGAGCCGCGCGGCAATGGATGGCTTCCAACTCGCCATTCACGCGATTGGCGACATGGCCAATTCCGAAGTGCTCGACGCAATCGATGAGCTTGGCGCCACCTATAAGGGCGACCGGCGCTGGCGGATCGAACATGCGCAGATTGTCGATCCGGTCGATCTGCGGCGCTTCACCGTCAACGGCATCATCGCATCCATGCAGCCGCAACATGCGACATCGGACTGGAAGATGGCTGAGCAGCGCCTTGGCGCGGCGCGGCTGACCGGCGCTTATGCCTGGCGCACGATGCTGGACAATAAGGTTCCGCTGGCCTTCGGATCGGACGTGCCGGTGGAGCCTGCCGATCCCTTCATCGGCCTCAAATCCGCGCTAACACGCACGGACGCGCGGGGTGAGCCGTTCGGCGGCTGGATGCCTGCTCAGCGTGTCACGCTCGCGGAGGCATTGCGCGCCTATACGCGCGGCGCGGCTTATGCAGGTTTTGCCGAGCAGAAATTCGGCAATCTTGAGCCGGGCCAGCGCGCGGACTTCCTGATCCTCGATCGCGATCTGGAGCTGGCGTCTCCCTCCGATCTGCCAACGACGCAGATATTGGAAGTTTGGATCAGCGGCAGACGCGCGAGTGTGAAGGAAGCGGCGCGATGAGCGCGGTGCGGCTGGCGACCAAATATGTCGAGAAGCCTTGGGGATGCAAGGATCTACCCGGCCCCTTCCCCAATGGCGCAGGCCGACAGATTGGCGAGGTCTGGTTTGATGGCCCCGATGGCCAGCACCCACCCCTGCTCGTAAAATATATTTTTACAAGTGAGCGGCTCTCGGTTCAGGTCCACCCAGATGATCCGCAGGGTCAGGCGCGCGGCCTCGCGGGCGGCAAGAGCGAGTGCTGGCTCGTTCTCGCCGTTGAGCCGGGCGCGACCCTGGGCATGGGGACGCTCAAACCACTGGATAGCGAAACTCTCCGCGCCGCCTCACTCGATGGTCGCATCCAACAATTGATGGACTGGAAGCCCGTGCAGCCGGGCGATTTTTTCTACATTCCGGCAGGCACCGTGCATGCCATTGGCGCAGGCATCACGTTGGTTGAAGTCCAGCAGAATGTCGACGTGACCTACCGCCTCTATGATTATGGCCGCCCGCGCGAATTGCATCTGGAGGATGGCGTGGCCGTGAGCCGGGCCGCACCTTGTGAGCGCGCGCCGGTCAACATCGCGGAGATGAGCGATGCCGCTTTGCTCGATCGCGACGAAGCTCCGTTTGCGCTGCGCCTGATGACTTTACCGCGTGGAGAGACACATCTTGGCGAGGGGCAATCCGGGCTGAGCTGGTTCATTCCCTTAACCGGCGCCGGGACAATCGATGGCGAGCCCTGGAAAGCAGGCCAATGTTGGATGCTTGATGGGGGGGCGGCACTCACCATTGCCGAGCCAGCTCGCATCCTTCTGGCGCACGACTGACAAGCACACAGACTTTGTCAATCAAGTGAGGTTTGAGCACAGGGTGCAATCCAAGCCAGACGCTCATAATCGTGCTGGCTTTCCTGCATTTGACGCCTTATCCCTCCTCGCCAGACACAAGGCGATGCACAGAGGACAGGATGGCGAAAGACAACAAGATCAAGTTTTACGATCTGGCGCTGGCAAGCGGCGCGACGATCAGCCCGTTTGTGTGGGCGACCAAATATGCCATCGCGCACAAGGGTTTTGAGCTCGACATCGTGCCCGGCGGCTTCACCGGCATAGCCGAGCGCACCGGCGGTGTAAGCGAGCGGCTCCCCGCGATTGTCGATGATGGCAAATGGGTGCTCGATAGCTGGCTGATCGCCGAATATCTGGACGAAACCTATCCGGACCGCCCGACGCTCATCCCCCACCCGAGCGTGAAGGCGCTGACGCACGGCATGGAAGCCTGGCTTTGGAGCACGGCCATCAGCCCATGGATGACTTGCTTCCTCAAGTCCTATCGCGATCGCTCGCTGCCGGTCGATCATGACTATGTGACCACCTCACGCGAGCGCATGTTTGGTCGCAAGATCGATGATATTATCGTGGGCCGCGAAGATCGGCTGCCCAAGGTGCCGCCAAATCTCCAGATCCTGCGCAACGTGCTGGCGGAGAATAAATGGTTCGGCGGCGATACGCCCAATTATGCGGATTATCGCCTGCTCGCGGTGTTCCTGTTCACCGCATCGGTTGCCGATACGCCCGTGCTGACCGATGATGACCCACTGCGCGACTGGATCGAGCGCGGGTTTGACCTCTACGATGGCCTTGGTCGTCACCCCGGCCTCAGCCCGATCTTTGGCCTTCAATTGCGTGAGGGCGACCCCGAGCCGTTCGTGAAAGGCGGCGCCAAGGGCGGCCTTGCAACGCGGAACACCGGCCCGCAATCAACCTCTGCCGAGACGGCGCGGCTCAAGGGGCTAGAGGCGGCTAAGGGCTGAGATCCTCAACAACAATCATGACAAAGCCCGGCAGAGCAATCGGCCGGGCTTTTGTTTCGATGAAATCGAACGGATATCCGCCCGCGACAGTTTGATACAAATATCGTCATCCGCGACAAACTCTGGTGACAATTGCGGGCTATACCCCTTTTCAGCGCTTCTCCCACAGCGCTGTTTTCTCTCCCAAACTCCCACGTTCCCCCCGACCCCTCCCTTCCCACAGGGGAGGGGTCAAGGGCGTTTGGGGTTCAGCCCGCCGTCCAGCCGCCATCGACGCTAATGTTCGCGCCGGTGATGTTGCTCGCCGCATCCGAGCACAGGAACAGCGCAATATCGGCGACCTGCTCGGCGGTGACGAACTGCTTGGTTGGCTGGCCCGCCAGCAGCACATCATTGATGACCTGATCGCGCGTCATGTTCCGCGCCTTCATCGTGTCGGGGATCTGGTTCTCGACCAGCGGCGTCCACACATAGCCGGGCGAGATGCAATTGGCAGTGACGCCGAATGTCGCAAGTTCAAGCGCGACGGTCTTGGTGAGGCCCGCAAGACCATGTTTGGCAGTCACATAGGCCGCCTTGAAGGGCGAAGCGACGAGACTGTGAGCAGAGGCCGTCTGGATGATCCGCCCCCACTTCTTCTCCTTCATGTACGGCACGGCAAGCCGCGTCGTGTGGAAGGCGGCACTCAGATTGAGCGCAATAATGAGGTTCCACTTGTCCACCGGGAACTCCTCAATCGGCGCAACATGCTGCGTGCCGGCATTGTTGATGAGGATGTCGACACCGCCAAAGGCCTCCGCCGCCGCCTTCATCATCGCTTCAATCTCTTCGGCCTTGGTCAGATCATGGCCGGAATAGATTGCCTTGGCACCGCTGGTCGCTTCCAGCGCGAGCCGCTCTTTCTCGATCGCATCGGCATCGCCAAAGCCATTGATGACGAGATTGACGCCCTGCGCCGCCAGCGCCTTGGCGTAAGCCAAGCCAATGCCCGATGTTGAGCCGGTGACGAGCGCTGTCTTACCTTGCAATGTCATGCTTGCTTCTCCTTGATCTGGCCGGTGGGTGCGAGATCGAAACTCGCGCTGCGGCCACTGACAATGTTGCGGGCGATGAGCTGGTTGCCCTGCTCGATAACGGCGGCGACAGCCTCGCGCCCCTGCTCCCAATGATCGAGCATGGTGCTGCGCGAGAATTCGAAATCGCGCGCCCCGCTTTCCCATGCCCGCGAGCGGTAAATGAGATGCACGATGTTGACGGCGCCCTCATCAATCACGCCAGCAAGGCGCTGCGCCTCGGGGGATGTCGCAAGCGCTTCCGGCAATGTGTCTAGCAAAGCGCGGATCGCCTCATGCTCCCGCCGCTCGCGCAGATACAGGTCCGTCACCTGACGGGTGCGGCTGGAATATTGAATATCCTTCTGGCGGGACCAGACTTCCGTCATTTCCTTGGGCAGCGGGCCTTCGGCGGGGAACAGGTCCATCTGGAAGATGAGCAGATCGCCGCTCTGATGATCCAGCACATGGGCGAGCGGCGTGTTGGAGACGAGGCCGCCATCCCAATAATGCCGCCCATCTATCTCCACGGCTGGCAGGCCCGGCGGCAAAGCGCCCGATGCCATCACATGGCGCGCATCAATGCGCCCACGCCAGTTCGGATCCTGATTGTCGAAATAGACGAAATTGCCATTTTCGATATCCACCGCGCCGACCGAGAAGCGCATCGGGCCATGATTGACCAAATCCCAATCGACCAGCCGATCCAGCGTCTCGCGGAGCGGCGCCGTATCGTAAAAGCTGAGCGCAGCGTCGGTGCCGGATGGCGCCCACCAGGCGGAGAGGCCATGGGGGCGGAAGAAGCCGGGAATGCCCCACATCGCGACCGATCCAGCCGCCATCAAATGTGTCGCCTCGCGTATATGATCATGAGGTATGCAGAAGTTGGGGAAGCCGCCGCTGACCAGCTCCCAAAACTCGGAGAGGCGCGCAACGCGATGTTCCGGCGCATTCCCCGCGATCAGGGCGGCGTTGATTGCGCCGATGGAAATGCCGGCCACCCAATCGATACCGATATCGAGCGAGACGAGATATTCGACCACGCCCGCCTGATAGGAGCCAAGCGCGCCGCCGCCTTGAAGGACCAGCGCCACCTGATCGGGCAAGGGCATGGGCGCACGCGAACGAGTTGGTTTCTTTTGCTGAATCGTCATGGTGCAGCGCAATATAGTATGCCGGGCTCCTCCGCTACCATCACACTTATGTATGACAGCTGGATCTCAGATGCGCGCCAGATGCGACAGGCTGCAGCGGCGCCGCGTGCTGCGCCCTTCCCTGCCCTGCGAGGTTGGCTTAGGACGTGACGACCCGATGCGCTGAAAGGATTGATCGATGCGGCTCGACGATGAAAAGGAAAGCAGCAACTTTGAGATTCAGCGCGGCGGTGGCGGCGGCGGCTTTGGTGGAGGCGGCGGTAATCTGATCGGCGCGCTGTTGCCGATGATCGGCAGCAAATTCGGCTGCACCGGCATCGTCATCGCGCTCGCGGTCATGGCCTTCCTCAACTTTGGCGGCAGCGGGCTGTTGACGGGCGGCGGATCGGTCGCGCCCACGGAGCAGAGCGCGCCAGCCGGTCAGGAAGAACCGCTCACTGAGGTGCAGAGCTTCACCTTGAAGGTGCTGGGCACAACCGAGCGCGTTTGGGATGGCGCCTTCCGCGAGGCGGGCAGACGCTACGAACCAACAAAGCTTTCCTTCTATTCGCAGAGCGGTCGCTCCGGCTGCGGGGCGGCGCAATCTGCAATGGGGCCGTTTTACTGCCCAACGGATAAGAAGGTCTATCTCGACACCGATTTCTTCCGCGAGTTGCAGCAGCGCTTCGGCGCGCCCGGCGATTTTGCGCAGGCCTATGTGATCGCGCATGAGGTCGGCCATCACATTCAAAATCTCGAAGGCACGCTCGGTCAGGTCAATCAAGCCCAGCGCAGTGCTGGCGAGGCAGAGGCAAACGCGCTGCAAGTCAAAGTTGAATTGCAGGCGGATTGCTATGCGGGTGTGTGGGGCAAGCGTAGCGGCGTGATGGAAGCGGGCGACATGGAAGAAGGCATGCGCGCGGCTGAAGCGATTGGCGACGATACGCTGCAGCGTCAGGCAGGGCAGCGGCCGATGCCGGATAGCTTCACCCATGGCTCCAGCGAGCAGCGCATGGCCTGGCTCCGCAAGGGGCTGGACAGCGGCGACCCTGCCGTCTGCGATACCTTCGCGACGACCCGCTGAGCTGCGACTCCGAGTCGTTGCGTTTTGATTCGGACTTGTTGCGTTGGTGCATGTTTGGTCGACCTAGCTTTACGTAGCGAAATTTGACCATTTTCAGCGCTACAATTCGGCTTCAAATTGTTTTTTTAACCTGTGGCAACGGCGCAACGAAGGAAAAAAGCCGTTCTCGCGCCCGCGAGACAAACATGAGCTCTAGGCAGCAAAAGGCTCCCTACATTTCTATTGAATTTTTTAATCACGATATTTCAATTACTTAAATCGCGATTGCCAATTTTGTGTAGCTAAATACATTTTTCGCACTTGCAGCATATTTTGAAAGTGATAAATAGAAATGGCCTTTCAGGCATCCTCTCCTAAGACTTACGGGCCGATCTCTCGCGAGGTCGGCCTTTTTTTTTGCGCAAAACTGTTTATGGCGAACCTGTCACTAGCGCTTTTCACAAGATTACTCTGGAGAGGGGCCGCCGGCAAAACCGGCACGCGCAAAGGGACATGCGGAGGATCGAGCGCCGAGAGGCTGCTCTCCTCCGTTTTTTTTGGCCTGATCGCGCTGCCCGTTAAACCGGCGGCACGCCGATGCCATCACAACGCGTCAGTGCGCACCCAAACACTCACGCTGCCGCCGTTGACCCGAACGGTCACACACCCCTGATCGTCAGCGAACAGCTCTTCGTCGCAATGGCCGAGATAATCCTTAAATCCGGCACCGGCATGGTCCGGGCCAAGTTCGATCATCTTTGAAGCCCCATCCCCATTGGCGATCATCACGATGCAACCGGGATGCTCATCCACCCCGTGACGGATGAAGGCAATCGCGTGTGGATGGTCGAACAGATCGGTCTGGGCGCCGTGCGCAAAGCGTTTCCGCGCTTCAATCAGCTTGGGCAGGCTTTCGATTTGCGGCATCTCCACCTCATGATTGCCGCCATCTTCCCCCGTATCATTGTACCGCGCGCCATAAAGATCGGGGTAGAAGATGCAGGGCACGCCCTGTTCGCGCAGCAAGATGAGCGCATAGGCCAGCGGCCGGAACCAGGTCTCGACCGGGGCCTCCATTGCCTGCAAGGCCTGGGTGTCGTGATTGGCAACCAGTGTCACGGCCCGCTCCGGTGATTGCGCGACCAGCGTGCCATCAAAGATCGTGCGCAGATCGAAATCGCCGCCAGCCTTGGACGCATCATGGAAGCGGTGGTGCAGGGCAACATCGAACAACATCAGCTGATTATCAACGCGATCGAGATAGGTGTTGATCGCCCCCATATCCGGGTTCCAATATTCGGCGACGACGAACAGTTCGCGGCTCACGCTATCACGCATATGGCCCACCCAATCGCGGAAGAACCAGGCGGGGATGTGCTTGGCTGCATCGAGGCGGAAGCCATCGACCGGAAGCTGCTCGGCGAGCCAGCGCCCCCAATATTTCAGCTCCTCATAGACCGCCTTGTTCCGAAACTCGATGTCGGCGCCCATGAGATAATCGAAATTGCCAAGCTCCTCATCGACCTCGCCATTCCATTCGCCATCGCCATAATCATTCACCAGCCTGAAAACGCCATTCTCGTCCGGGTCTTCAATATGATCGACACCGCTGAAGCATTTCGCATCCCAGATAAATTTGGAGTATTTGCCTTGGCGCCCCGGAAATGTGAATCGCGTATAGGCTTTGGCGTCGAACGCTTCGTCCTCGATCTCGTTGCGATTATCGGGGTTAGTTCTGCGGACTTGCACCTGCTCGGCCTCGTCCGCGCCCATCTTGTGATTGAACACCACATCATGGATCACGCGTAAGTTGGCAGCTTTCAGGGCAGCACAGGCCTGCTCCAGCGCGGCGCGGTCGCCATATTTGGTTGCGATCGTGCCCTTCTGGTCGAACTCGCCCAGATCGAAGAGGTCATAAGCATCATAGCCGACCGAATAGCCGCCGGTCGCGCCCTTGCCTGCCGGGGGAAGCCAGACGTCGGTAACGCCCATCTCGGCAAGGCTGCCCGCCTTCTGCGCCACCTCGCTCCATAAACGCCCGCCATCCTCACTGTACCAATGGAAGAACTGGAGCAGGGTGCGTTGGGGCATTTGATTCCGATCATCGATAGGCAGATTGCAATGCAAACCGGCAGCAACGCCATTGGTTGCCACAGCCCCTCGGCCTAGCAGCATTTCGCTATCCCGGATGCGCATAACGATGTGCGAATCGCCTCGACACTCAGTTCGTCGACAACGGTTCGTCGCACGATAGGGTCGCACGACCCGCTCAACATGGGGGGCGGACCTTGCTGTTCATGTGAATGAAAGGTTGCCCTGAACAGGCTGATCCGGTGGAGTTCAAGGGAGTATTTTAATGTCCATTATTTCGAATAAATCAGGAAAGCTGGCCCTGTTGGCCATGCTCACAATGTCCGCATCTGGCATGGTATATGCGCAAGAGCAGCTGCCTGCAGCGGCCGAAGGGCAGCAGAGCGGCGATATCAATGTTTACGGCACGCGCACCGAAGGCCCAGAGGTCAAGGGCTTCATCTCGGCGCGGTCGGGTGACAAGATGCAGGTCACCGCTGAAGACGGCACCAAGTCGGTCATCGTGATCGACGACGCCACAAAGTATAAGGCGAGCGCAGGCTTGTTTGGCGGTGGCGGACCCAAGCCAACGGCGCAGGCCCTCCTCAATGGCCTGCCTGTCACGGTTAAGACCTGGCAGACGGATATCGGCCTCGTCGCCAATCAGGTGACGTTCCGCAAGGGCGACCTCAAGACCGCAACGATGATCCGCAGCGGAACCGAGCAGGGCTTTGAAGAGCAGACCGCTGCCACCGAAGCGCTGCGTGGCCGCATGGGTGATATCGACAAATATAACATCAAGGGCACGACCAACGTGAACTTTGACACCGGCAAGCATGTGCTCTCTGCGCAAGCGAAGGCTGATCTTTGCGCGGCCGCAGCATCGGCTGAAGGCATCGACAATGCGCTGCTGCTGGTCGTTGGCTACACGGACTCCGTGGGCGACGAGGATTATAACCAGACGCTGAGCGAAAAGCGCGCGAGCCGCGTGGTCAATTATCTGCAGCAGGCTTGCAAGTGGAAGCCTTACCGCATGTTGACGCCGACCGGCATGGCAGAAGCCGACCCGATGGCCGACAACAGCACGCCCGAGGGCAAGGCGCAGAACCGCCGCGTTGCGGTCAATGTTCTCGTCTCCAAGGGCCTCGACGGCTTGTAAGAATAGGCTGGGGGCGGGCAGCGCTCGCCCCCAAACC
This sequence comes from uncultured Sphingobium sp., assembly GCA_946479185.1. Next base: position 6,686 of record CAMLFF010000040.1, on the reverse strand, counting down.
TTCTGCGCGATGGCAGGGCCCTTCGCGCATGACAGATTATAGTGGACTATCCCACGCGCTGCGCGAGAAGATGTAGAGCAACGGCCCATCTGCACATCTGGCCGAATGATCCATCTGGAGGACGTCCACTTTGAATCGCCCCCTAGCGTCAGCCCATCATTGGCAGCCTGAGCATCTGCGACTGGCGGTTTCTGCCGCAGGTGTGGCGCTATGGGCCTGGAACGTCGATACGGACGCGTTCACGATGGACGAGCAGGGCTTCAAGCTGTGGGGTCTCCCGTGGCGAGACCTCGTCACGTTTGAAGAGCTTTCCGCCAATATTCACCCCGCCGATCGCGATCGGGTTCGCTCGGCTTTCGCTGCTACGCGCGCGGTGCTTGGGCCATATGAAACGGATTTTCGCATTTTGATCGGCGAAGAAGTCCGCTGGATTTCTGCACGCGGCCAGGGCGAAGATGTCGGCATCGTTGGGCGCACCATGTTCGGCATCTTCCTCGACGTGACCGGCCGCAAACATGCTGAGGAAGGCAATGAGTTGCTGGCCGGCGAGATGAGCCACCGGGTCAAGAACCTCCTGACGATTGCGAGCGCCCTGACGGCGATCACGTCCCGCTCGACGACCACCAAGGAGGAGATGGCGCGCGAACTGACCGAGCGTCTCTCCGCGCTGGGCCGGGCACATGATCTCATCCGCCCGCTCCCGCAAGGTCAGGGCGAGGCTGCGCTATTGGGCGATGTGATCTCGGTCTTGCTTGCCCCTTATAACGACATGGGCGCCTTCCGGGGCCGCATCCGCGTGGCAGTGGAGCGCATGGGTGTCGGCGAACATGCTGCAACCGGACTGGCCCTTGTCACGCACGAGCTGGCGACCAATTCGATGAAATATGGCGCCCTCTCCGCGCCGACGGGCACGCTCGATATCTCCAGCGTCACGGATGGCGATGACATCGTGCTGACATGGCTGGAGCGCGGTGGGCCGGAGGTAGCAATGCCCGATCGTGAGGAAGGCTTTGGCAGCACGCTGTTGCGCCGGACGATTACCGGGCAACTTGGCGGCTCAATCGACTATGATTGGTCCCAAGACGGCCTGATCGTGACGCTACGGATGAACCGCGCGCGACTAGCCGGCTAAACCCCTGCAAAAGCAGGATGATCAATCGTCGCGGGAGACCTTTTCCTGACGCTCGTGGCGCTCTTGAGCCTCCACGGTCATGGTCGCGATTGGGCGCGCTTCGAGGCGTCCAAGCGAGATTGGCTCGCCCGTCACTTCGCAATAACCATATTCGCCATCGTCAATGCGGCGCAGCGCGGCGTCGATCTTGGAGATGAGCTTGCGCTGGCGATCACGCGTGCGCAGTTCAATGGACCAGTCGCTCTCGCTTGATGCGCGATCGTTGAGATCAGGTTCGCGCAGCGGTTCGCTTTGCAGAACGGCGAGCGTCCCCTCGGCTTCCGAGAAGATCTGCTTCTTCCAATCGAGCAGGCGCTGCCGGAAATATTCGAGCTGGCGCGGCCCCATAAATTCTTCGTCCGCGGAAGGACGATAGCCTTCCGGCAATTGCACGCCCGAGCCGTTCGACTCAGGGCCACCATTTTCAGACTCGTCCGTCAGCAAGGCCATCCACTTCTCCGCCACCGTTCGAGTAACCCGATAACCGGCCTCTCTGGCGCGGCCTATAATCTGGGCTCTTGGGCGAAACAAGCACTGTTTCCAGAGCGTTGAACCACAACTGAACATCCGGCAGCGGCGACCGGCGGAACGGCTATGGCGAGGCGTCAAATCTGCTGCATTTTGCTGCCAACCGCGCGCCGACTTGATCGCACGCGGGCAGCAAGGCATAGGCGAGCGATGCATGACATCCGCCTGATCCGAGAAAATCCCGCCGCTTTCGACGCTGGCCTTGCCAGACGTGGGCTGGAGCCGCTGAGCGCATCCATCGCAGCGGAGGACGCGCGCTGGCGTGCGGTAGCGACATCCGTGCAGGAGGGCCTCGCGCGCCGTAATGAGGCGAGCAAGGCCATCGGCGCCGCAATGGGCAAGGGCGATAGCGCGACCGCCGAATCGCTCAAAGCCGAGGTTGCCACGCTCAAGGCGAAACTGCCGGAGCTTGAGGCTGAAGAGAAGTCGCTGGCCGAGACGGTCCAGGCGCGCCTCGCTGCCCTGCCGAACATCCCCGCGCCCGATGTGCCAGAGGGGCCGGACGAAACCGCCAATGTCGAGGAAGCCAAATGGGGCACGCCGCGCAGCTTCGATTTCGACGCGCAGGATCATGCCGATTTCGGCCCGGCGCTGGGGTTGGATTTCGAGGCAGCGGCGGTCATGTCCGGCGCGCGCTTTGCCGCGCTGCGTGGGCAGATGGCACGGCTGCACCGGGCGCTGGCGCAGTTCATGCTGGATCGGCAGACGGAAGCGAACGGCTTTACCGAAGTGAACCCGCCCTTGCTGGTGCGCGATGAGGCGGTGTTCGGCACGGGGCAATTGCCAAAGTTCGCCGAAGATCTGTTCCGCACCACGACGGGCCATTGGCTCATCCCCACGGCGGAAGTCAGCCTCACCAATTTGGTTCGCGAGCAAATTCTTACCGAAGCCGATTTGCCCATCCGCTTCACCGCGCTCACCCCCTGCTTCCGCTCGGAAGCTGGCTCTGCGGGCCGCGATACGCGTGGGTTCATTCGCCAGCATCAATTCGAGAAGGTGGAGCTGGTTTCCATCTGCACGCCGGATCAGGCAGCGGCAGAACATGCCCATATGGTGCAATCCGCGCAGGGCATCCTTGAAGCGCTCGGTCTGCCCTATCGCCGCATGCTGCTGTGCGCAGGCGACATGGGCTTTTCGGCCACCAAAACCTACGACCTTGAAGTCTGGCTGCCGAGCCAGGGCGTCTATCGCGAGATCAGCTCAATTTCGACCTGCGGCGACTTCCAGGCCCGCCGCATGAATGCGCGCTACCGGCCCGAGGGCGAGAAGGGCACGCGCTTCGTCAACACGCTCAATGGCTCGGGCCTTGCCGTGGGCCGCACGCTGGTGGCCGTGCTGGAAAATTACCAGAATGCCGATGGCAGCGTGACGGTGCCGGAAGCACTGCTCCCCTATATGGGCGGCCTCACCCAGTTGACGCCGCGCTGATGCGCATTCTCCTCACCAATGATGACGGCGTGAACGCGCCGGGCCTCAAGGTGCTGGAAGCCATCGCGCGCAAATTCTCCGACGATATCTGGATCGTCGCACCGATGGAGGAGCAATCTGGCGCCGGGCACAGCCTCACCCTCTCGCGGCCCTTGCGGGTGCGCGAGCATGGCCCGCAGCATTACAGCGTCTCCGGCACGCCCACAGATGCCGTGATGATGGCGATTGGCCACATCATGAAGGATCATAAGCCGGACCTGCTGCTCTCCGGCGTCAATCGCGGCGCGAATCTCGGCGAGGATGTCACTTATTCCGGCACCGTCTCCGCCGCGATGGAAGGCGCGATTTCAGGTGTACGCTCCATCGCACTCAGCCAGGTCTATGCAAAAGAAGGGCTGGGCGATTCAATTCCCTTCGATGCCGCCGCCGCATGGGGCGAACGCGTCGTACGCGCCTTGCTGGAGCAGCCAGACCGTGGCCGCACGCTCATCAACGTGAACTTCCCCGCCCTGCCCGCCGATGCAATCAAGGGCATCAAGGTCGTGCGGCAGGGCTTTTACGATGTTGGCCGCAACAGAATCGTGCCCTGCCGCGACCCGCGCGGCTATGAATATTTCTGGTTCGGGCTGGACCATACGGACTCCGCGCCGGAAGCTAGCGATCTGGCAGCAGTGGCCGATGGCTATATCTCGGTGACGCCGCTCCACTACGACCTCACTCACTACGAGTTGCTCGCGACACTCGAAGAGGCGCTGGCTGGCGTGAACGGTTAAGTTCTCAACTACGCAACCTTAGTCGCCCACCCTTGCCTGCCCTGCGCGCCACTGGCACAAGCGCGCCATGTACAAACGCGACGATCCGCGCATGAAACCGCAGGCTTTTTTGCGCAGGCGCCCGGCATTGCCGGTATGGGCCGATCTTGCCTGGCGCATCGGCATCATTTTCGCGCTCGTATCCGCCGTGCTGATTGTCCACTGGATCGAGCGGGATGGGCTGAAGGATGGGCTGGATGGGCATATCAGCTTCATCGACGTGCTTTATTTCACCACGGTCACGGTTACGACTGTCGGCTACGGCGATATCGTCCCGGTCACGCCCTCCACGCGACTGTTCGAGGCGTTTTTCGTTACGCCGATCCGCATCTTCGTCTGGCTGATCTTTCTTGGAACGGCCTATAATTTCGTTTTCCGCAATATTTGGCACAGGTGGCGCATGTCCCGCATCCAGAAGGCATTGACCGATCATGTGGTGGTCGCAGGGTTCGGCACCAGCGGCTCGGAAGCCGTGCGCGAGCTGATCGCACGCGGCATCAAGGCGGAGAGCATCGTTGTCATCGACGGCAGCGATGATTCGCTTGCGATTGCGGAGGAGATTGGCTGCAGCGTCCTCAAGGGTGACGCCACGCGCGACCAGACGCTGAGCGATGTGCGGATCAGCAAAGCTTGCGCACTCATCGTCTCCGCCGGGCGGGATGACACCTCGATCCTCATCACCCTCACCGCCCGCCATCTGGCGCCAGACCTCTCGATCAGCACCGTCGTGCGTGCCGAGGATAATGAACTGCTCGCGCGGCAGGCCGGGGCGACCACCGTCATCAATCCCGCGAGCTTTGCCGGGCTGCTGCTGGCTGGCTCCTGTCAGGGCGAATATATTGCCGACTACGTGGCCGATCTGGCAGCTTCCGGCGGCAAGGTGCGCCTGAGCGAGCGCTTCGTGACGGCAGCGGAAGTCGGCAAGCCGATGACGGCCATCACCACCGGGCTCGGGCTGCGGCTTTACCGCGCCGGGCGGCCCATCGGCTTCTGGGAGCCGGAGGCGCAAGTGTTGTTCTCGGGCGACAAACTCATTGAGATTATCCCCAATGATGTGTGAGCCTTGAAGGCGACTCGCCTTTTGCCTGCATCCGACCTATATGCGCGCCCAATCATGGCATCATTAAAGTTCCCCGACGCGCCCAAGGTGGGCATGGTTTCACTCGGCTGCCCCAAGGCGCTGGTCGATTCCGAACGCATCCTCACCAAGCTGCGGAGCGATGGCTATGCGCTATCCGCCGATTATGAGGGCGCGGACGTTGTTCTCGTCAACACCTGCGGCTTTCTCGATAGCGCCAAAGAAGAGAGCCTTGAGGCGATTGGCGAAGCGATTGCCGAAAATGGCCGGGTGATCGTCACTGGCTGCATGGGCAATGAGGCGGAGATGATCCGCGCGCGCTTCCCGCAGGTTCTCGCCATCACCGGCGCGCATCAATATGAGGATGTGGTCAACGCGGTGCATGACGCCGTGCCGCCCGTGCCTAATGCCTTTGTCGATCTGGTGCCGGAAGGTGGCCTGAAGCTCACCCCGCGCCATTACAGCTATTTGAAGATCAGTGAGGGCTGCAACCACGCCTGCTCCTTCTGCATCATCCCTTCACTGCGCGGCAAGCTGGTGAGCCGACGGATCGACGCTGTGCTGCGCGAGGCGGAAAAGCTGGTCGCTGCGGGCACCAAGGAACTGCTCGTCATCAGCCAGGATACATCGGCTTATGGCGTGGATGTGCGCCATGAGGAGCGCGTGTGGAAGGGCGAGACGATCCGCACCCACATGACCGATCTGGCGCGCGCGCTCGGCAATCTGCGCACGCCGCAGGGTGAAACGCCCTGGGTACGGCTGCATTATGTCTACCCCTACCCGCATGTGGATGCCGTCATCCCGCTGATGGCGGAAGGCGTGCTCACGCCGTATCTCGACATTCCCTTCCAGCACGCCGCGCCCGCCGTGCTGCGCCGCATGAAGCGCCCGGCCAATGAGGCCAAGGTGCTTGATCGCCTGCACCAGTGGCGCGCCATCTGCCCGGATATCTCGATCCGCTCCTCCTTCGTCGTGGGCTTCCCCGGCGAGACGGAAGCCGACTTCCAATATCTGCTCGACTGGCTGGACGAAGCGCAGCTCGACCGTGTCGGCGCGTTCCGCTTCGAGCCGGTTGAAGGCGCGCAGGCCAATGCCCTGCCCGATCATGTGCCGGACGATGTGAAGGAAGATCGCTACCAGCGCATCATGCAGAAATGCGCGGAAATCTCCGCCGCCAAACTTGCCGCCAAGATCGGCCGCACCCTGCCCGTCATCATCGATGAAGTGGGCGAGCCGGACGAAGATGGCAGCGTTGGCGCAACAGCGCGCAGCCAGGCCGACGCGCCGGAAATCGACGGCAATGTGTTCCTGCGCGATGTCGACCCCGGCCTTGCGGTGGGGGACATCATTCAGGTGCTGATCGAGGATGCTGACGAGCATGACCTGTTTGGCGTGCCAGCGGATCTATAACTAAATCCTCCCCGCTGGCGGGGAGGTGGCGGCGCGAAGCGCTGACGGTGGGGGATCGCGGGCTCTCACAGCTTCGCCTCAACTGCCGTCCCCCTCCACCACCTTCGGCGGTCCCCCTCCCCACAAGCGGGGAGGATTTTAAGGCAGCTTCCCGACTGTGAACGAGGCCTTCCACGCAGGCTTCACACTCGCCAGCGTCGCCGCATCCACCGGCAACTCAATGTCATAAATGCCCTCGACATATGGCCCCGCCTCATAA
>CAMLFF010000039.1 GCA_946479185.1 uncultured Sphingobium sp. | reverse complement strand
GCCGATACCCCGGCAAAAATTGATGATGCTGCCCTCGCTCCCCCCCGTCTCCTCAGAGAGTTCGGTGACGGACATGCTGACGATCCGGTCCGGCTGCGCGAGGATATAGTCGGCAATGCGACTGGCGCCCTTGGCCATGCCGGGTTGCGCAACGCGAATCCGGTTCAGCGTATTCTCCACCGGGTGATGGATCTGTGGGGCGGCGCGGCGTTTGGGCGTGTTCGTTGGCATAGTGTCTTTCGGCATTCAGTTGACGCTCAGCCTAGCATCAATTTTTTCTTACGTAAAATTGAGCTTTGTTCAACGAGATAGCGCATACTCATCTTACGACAACAATATGCTCAATAATTTTATGTCTAAAAATTGAGTGAGCTTCATTCAACTGTCACATGGCGCTCCTATCTGCCGCCCTGCAAGCGGTTGACGCACTGCAGCATCGAGTCGGATCTGGCTCCCTGCGCAGCACGCCAGCCCCATTATTTTCAGGGGACAGTCATGCAGAAGAAATCACATATTATGATGAAATTGCTCGGCCTCATGGTCAGTGCGAGCCTGTTGCCCTCAATGGCGCTGGCAAATGCGGATCAGCCACCAGCAGCCGATGCCGACAGCACGGACATGATCACCGTCACCGGCCAACGCCAGCAAGCGACGCAGGTCGCTGCCGAGGCCATCACCTTCGGCAATAATGTGCAGATCGTTGGTGCACAGGAAATCGAGGCAAGCGGCGCAAGCAATTTCGCCGAGCTCGCGCAGTTCCTCATCAAGGGCGCGAACATCGGTTATTCGCCGGACGAGGGCGAATATACGATCCGCCTGGATGGCGGCGGCGATCGCGACACGCTGGTCGTGCTCGATGGTGTGCCGCTTTACGATCGCGGCCCGGCGCTGGAAGATATCTGGGGCTCCACCACCATCGATCCGCACATGATCGAGCGGGTTGAAGTGTTCCGCGGCGGCAACAGCCTGTTCTTCGGTTCCAACGGCGGCATCGGCGTTATCAGCCTTGTCACCAAGCGTCCCGATGGCACCAACAAGGTTGAGCTTGGCGCAAGCTATGGCGCGTTCAACTCGCGCGAATTGTGGGGCAATGCCCGCTTCAAGCTGGATGCCGAGGGTCGCCACAGCGTGATGATCTATGGCGGTAGCCAACAGACCGACGGACCGCGCATTTTCGCACCGGAGAGCTTTGTCGATAATGTCGCAAAGGCTGGCGGCATTCAGAAATATCCGCTCAACCGCACGAATATAGGTTTGAAATATCTGTGGAATGTCGATGACCGCAGCGAGTTCCGCATCAACGGCCAATATACGCAGATCGAATTTCAGGACGCCTTCCCGGACAATGAAACCTATTCGCCCAACCGCGTGCGTTACCCCATCGTGGACTTCACGGTGGATCGCCGCTGGTCGGATACGGTTTACACTGAGCTGGCCGGCTACTGGAGCAATCCAAAGCTGAACAATACTGAGACGTTCGCCGAAATCTGCCGCATCCGCACGGGCTGCGTAGATATCGACAATGGCCGCCGCATCGCCTTTGGCGACACGACGGGTCGCTCCACCGCCTATCCCAACAAGGGTTTTGGCGCAGCATCCAAGGTCGGCGGTTTCCAGGAGCGCGGCCTTAACTTCCGCAACACCTTCAACTTCCCCAAGGCGCTCGAACTCGTCGCAGGCGTGCAGGTTATTTCTTACAAGAATGACTCCGATCCGGTTTACCCGATCAGCAATGCGACCAACACAGTGACCGGGCTTTATCTTGATGCACGGCCTGTGATCCCGTTCAGCGAAAGCACCAAGCTCTCGCTCGCTGTCCGCACCGATTTCTCCAAAGGCTTCGGCTCCAAGACGATCTGGAAGTTCGGCTTCCGCCAGCCGATTGGCCCATTCTACATCCGCGCCAATGGCGGCACATCTTACAGCGTGCCACGCACCAATGAGCTGTTCTCGATCAGCCCCACTCAGGTCGGCAACCCCGATCTCAAGACCGAGACGACCGAAACCTATAATGGCGCGGTTGGCCTGAGCAAACTCTTCGGCGCGGTGCAGATCAATGCGGAAGTCGGCGCATTCCGCACCGACATCCGGAACCGCATTCAGGGCACGTCCGGCATCACGCCTTCAACATGGTTCAACAACACCGCCGTGACTGAAATTCGCGGCATCACCGCCGATCTGGATGTCATCCTCGGCAAGAGCTTCTCGGCCAATGTGAACTTCACCAAGCAGCAGGCGCGCCTCGCGGGTTCGACGCTGCAGATCAACGAGACGCCGGAATATATGATCACCGGTAATCTCGCCTGGCACAGCCCGGATCAGCGCTTCCACGTCACACTGCTCCCGCGCTACCAAGGCCCCGAATATGCCACCGGCGGCGCTGGAGCCGTGCAGTTCCGCCACAATTTCGGCAACTACTTCCTGATGAACGGCTCGATTGCCTATTGGGCCGGTGATGAGCGGCAGCACCGTTTCCAGATCCGCGTCGTCAACATCACCAACACAAAATATGCCGAGCGTTATGGCTATGGCAATCAGCGCTTCGGCTCGGCCTTCATCCGCGGCGAGATCGCGCTGAACAGCCCGCAATATTTCTACGGCTATGAGTTCGAGGGCAAGCCACGCGCTGTGTACGGCTCCTTCACCACCACCTTCTGATCATCGAGCGCGCCGGGCTGGCACTCAAACCAGCCCGGCGCGCCTGTCTCTGCGCTTTCACGGCGCTGTCACAGCATTGCAATAACGGGAGCCGTCATCCCGCAGGATCGGGACTTTAGAGGACCAGTTATGAAACGGTGGATTATCGCAGCCTTGTTGCTCCTGCTTGTGGGAGCTGGCGCCTTCTTCTGGGCAAAGCGCGAACGCGCGCCGGAAGCCAAGGCGCTCAATGTGCTGCTGATCCCCGCCGATGGCGGCACGGAAAGCGGCACGCTGGCGGATTATCAACCGATCTTCAACGCCGTCTCGCGCAGCACTGACCTCACCTTCAACCTCAAGGTCGCGCAATCATACGGCGCCGTTGTGGAAGGCATGTGCAATGGCGCGGCGGACATCGCCTTTGTTGGCCCGGTGACCTATCTGCAAGCCAAGGATCGCGGCTGCGCAGAGCTGCTCGCGGTGGCAGTCAAATCAGGCCAGTCCATCTATTATGCCGGGCTGTTCGCCCGCAAGGATGCGCCCATTGCCACAATCGCGGATGTGCGCGGCAAGCGCGTGGCCTTTGGCGATGTGAACTCTACCTCATCCTTCCTCTTCCCGCTCACCATGTTGATGGAAGCGAAGATCGATCCTGCAAAGGATTTGAGCGAAATCCGCATGAGTGGCAGCCATGCCAGCAGTCTCGCGGCGCTCTTGCAGGGGCAGGTGGATGTCGCCGCGCTCTCATTCGAAAGCTATGAAAAGGCCGTTCGCGAGAATGTGCCGGGCGTGCGGGACGTGAAGATCATCGCCCGCAGCGACCCCATTCCCTACCCGCCGCTGGTCGTGAACAGCCGCCTGCCAAGCGCGGTGAAGGATCAGCTCAAGGCCGCATTCCAGACCATCGCCAAGCAGCCGGGCATCACGCCGGAGATGATCCGTGGCTATGGCGGCGCGCAGGTTGATGGCTATGACGCGCATTTCCCGCCGGAGAAGTTCGACCTTGCGGCGCAGAAAATGGCGATGGTCAGCGATGCGCTGAAAGCCGAAATCCTCAAAAAATCGGCGCAACGCTGATGGACCTGCGGTTCGACAATCTCACCGTGCGGCATGGCGACGGCACGACAGCGCTGGATGGTGTGTCCTTCACCATTCCCGCCGGGCAATTTTGCGTCGTGCTGGGCCATTCGGGTGCGGGCAAATCCACATTGCTGCGCACCGTGAATGGCCTCTCGCACATCAGCAGCGGGCAGGTTCTGGTGGGCGATGAGCCGGTCAGTGCCGCCTCGCTGCCGCAGCTGCGCCGTCGCATCGGCATGATCCACCAGCATTATGGCCTCAGCCCCCGCTCCAGCGTCGCTACCAATGTGATGGCAGGCGCCGCGCCGACCATGCCCTTCTGGCGCGCAATGTCTGGCTTCTACACGGCTGACCTGCAGGCGAAGGTCTGCGCGCTCGTGGAATCCGTCGGGCTGGATGAAGCGCATCTTGCCCGCCGTGTCGATCGCCTCTCGGGCGGCCAGCAGCAGCGCGTCGGCATCGCCCGTGCCTTCATGCTCGATCCGCCGGTGATCCTGGCTGACGAGCCAGTCGCCAGCCTCGATCCCCGCCTGAGCCGCAATGTGCTGGACTTGCTGCGCGCGCAGGCGCGTGCACGCGGCGCAACCGTGCTGTGCAGCCTCCACCAGCTCGATCTGGCGCGCGACTATGCGGACCGGATCGTCGCGCTCAAGCAGGGCCGTGTCGTGTTCGACGGCGCACCGGAGCAATTCGACGTGCAGGATGCGAACCGCATCTACGCCAAGGTGGCGGCATGACTGCGCCCGCCCTCCCGCAAGAGACGCGCTGGGCCTTCCCGCGCCCCTATGGCAGTCGCGCGCTGCTGATCCTCATCGGCGCGGCGCTGCTGCTCTGGTTCACGGGCCAGCGGGTCGAGATTGGCCGGATGGTCGCGATGACGAGCGAGGCGGCACTAGTACCGCTGGGCCTCGCCGAGCGCTCGCAAGTTGCCGATGGGCTGAGCACCGCCATTGGCCAGCTCGTGCCCATCCAGCTTGCCGAACGGCAGGAGATTGGCCGCATCGAGAATTTCGATCCCGATAACCTCCCGCTCTTCTCCCATCTGGAAACGGTGGAACGCCGCGCCGAGGCCATCAACCCCCAGACGATGGCGATGGAGAGCCGCCCCGTCACCACCACCTATCTCGTCCAGCCGCTCGGCTATGTGCGGCTCGTCGCCGCCAAGATGCTGGAGACGCTGGAGATTGCGCTGTGGGGCACAATCATCGCAATCCTGCTCGGCTTCCCGCTTGCGCTCCTTGCGGCCCGCAACATGATGCGCCTCACCCCGGTGCGGATGGCCGCCCGTGGCATCACCGGCTTTTGCCGCGCCGTGCCGGAGCTGATCAGCGCGCTGTTCCTCGTCATCGCTTATGGCTTCGGCCCGATTGCAGGCATCCTCGCGCTCGGCCTGTATGGCGCGGGCTTCCTTGGCAAATTCTATGCCGATGATGTCGAGAATGCCGACCCCGGTCCGCAGGAAGCACTCACTGCCATTGGCGCAGGCAAGCTCACCATGTGGCGCTACGCCATCCTGCCGCAGGTGCTGCCGCAATATATCGCCTACACGCTCTACATATTGGATCGCAACGTGCGCATGGCCACCGTCATCGGTCTGGTCGGCGCGGGCGGCATCGGTCAGGAGCTTAAGGGCCGGTACGACATGTACGACTATGCCCATGTCGGCACCATCCTCATCGCCATTCTCATTGTCGTGCTGCTGCTGGATCGCTTTTCCGGCCGGCTGCGCAACGCCCTGCTTTGATCCTTATCCCGTCAACCTGAGCCTCTCGGAGTGTCCGCCATGTCGATGAACAACAGACGCGATTTCCTCAAAGCCGTTGGTCTTGCAGGCGGCATTGCCGCCATGCCCGGCAGCATCGGCCGGGCGCTGGCCATCGGCCCCAAGCGCGGCACCGGCACCATCAAGGATGTGAAGCACATCGTCATCCTGATGCAGGAGAACCGCTCCTTCGATCATTATTTCGGCACCATGAAGGGCGTGCGTGGCTTTGGTGATCGCCACACGATTCCGCTGCCGGGTGATCGCCCCGTCTGGGCGCAGTCCAATGGCGTGCGCGAACTTCCGCCCTTCCATCTGGATACGGAAAAGACCAACGCGCTCAAGGTGCCCGGCACGCCGCACAGCTTCTCCGATGCGCAAGCCGCATGGAATCAGGGTAAGTTCGGCAACTGGCCGAAGTACAAAACCGATTATTCGATGGGCTATTATAAGCGCGAGGATATTCCCTTCCAGTTCGCGCTCGCCGAAGCCTTCACCATTTGCGATGCCTATCATTGCTCGATCACGACCGGCACTGATCCGAACCGCATCGTCTTCTGGTCCGGCGCGGCTTATGATCCCAAGATTGCGGCGACTGGCATCAATTGCCGCGACACGCATTCCGAGCCGAACAATCTGCGCTGCTGGATCAAGGGCGCGCTGCCTGAGCCGGGCTATACTTATGCCGGCAATGCGCTGGAGTGGCAGACGATCCCCGAAGTGCTGGAAGCGGCGGGCGTCGACTGGCGCATCTATCAGGACCCGAACGACAATTGGACCGGCGCGATGCATGGCGGCCTCGCCTTCAAGGGCTTCCGCGAGGCCAAGCCAGACTCACCGCTCTACAAGCGCGGCATGAGCGACTTCTCGCTCGCGCAATTCGCGCAGGATGTGAAGGATGGCACGCTGCCTGCCGTCTCATGGATCTTGCCGCCCAAGGAGCGCTCCGAGCATCCCAGTGCCTCCACGCCCATCGAGGGCGCGTCCTTCACGGCGGATGTGCTCGATGCGCTGACCGCCAACCCGGACGTTTGGAGCCAGACGGTCTTTTTCCAGACCTTCGATGAAAATGATGGCCTGTTCGATCATGTGCCGCCGCCAGCGCCGCCCTCTTACAATGCCGATGGATCGATGGCGGGCAAAGCGACGTTCGATCTGGCAGGCGCCTATTTCGATGACCATGAGGATAAATACACCTCCCGCGATGACAGCATCAGCGGCACCACGCGCCCCTGGGGCCTTGGCCCGCGCGTGCCCATGTATGTCGTCTCGCCCTGGAGCCGTGGCGGCTGGGTGAGCAGCGAAGTGTTCGATCATACCTCGGTCGGCCAATTCCTCGAAAAGCGGTTCGATGTCACGATCCCGGCGATCAGCCCCTGGCACCGCGCGGTCTGTGGCGATCTGACGAGCTGCTTTGATTTCACGCAGAGCGGTGATGCCTCCATCCCCAAACTGCCCGATGTGAGCGCTGCGAGCGCGATCCTGGCCGATCACCTCACCCGGCCCAAGCTGCTGCCACCCCGCGCACCGCAGACGCTATTTCAGGAACCCGGCATCCGCCGCTCACGCGCTTTGCCCTACGTGCTGCATGTCGATGCGACGCCGAGCAAGGATGGCATTTCGCTCAACTTCGTCAATGAGGGCAGCGTTGGCGCGGTGTTTCATGTGTATGACAAGCACAGGCTGGAGCAGATCCCCCGCCGTTACACGGTGGAAGCGGGCAAGTCGCTGGGCGACAGCTTCGCCGCGAGCGCGCAGGGGCAATTTGATCTGCTGGTGATCGGGCCGAACGGCTTTGTGCGTGGCTTCACCGGCACGCTTGCCGCCGCCGCACCTGCCCTCACAGCCCGCTTCGAAAAGGGCGGAAAGGCCCTGCGTTTGCGCGTCGCCAATGCAAGCGAGGCGAGCGCAAATGTCGCCATCGGCAAGGACGCCTATGGCGTGCAGGCCGACCGCTCCATCGCGGTGCCAGCAGGCCGCACTGCCAATGAAATCTGGTCAGTCGCCAAGAGCGAGGACTGGTATGACCTAACGGTCGCGATGCCCGGCATGGACGTACGTCTCGCCGGACGGATTGAGACCGGGCGCCACGGGATCAGCGATCCCCTCATGCGTACCTGACCATAGGCCGATTGCAGCCCTATCGTGGGAACGCCGCCAAGCGCTTCCACGATAGCTCACAAGTGCCGCTTAAAGGCTCGCTGGCATCCCATCGAGCAGGATCGTCTTGCTTTCCAGATAGGCAGAAAGGCCCTCGATCCCGCCCTCACGGCCGATGCCGGATTGCTTGAACCCGCCGAACGGCAGGCCGAATTCAAGCTTCATGCCATTCTGTCCAAAGCCGCCTGCGCGAACGCGGCGGGCGATGCGATAGGCCGCATCGGCGTCATTGGTCAGCACCGAACCATTGAGGCCGTAATTGCTCTCATTGGCGATGCGGATGGCGTCTTCCTCATCCTCCGCCGGGATCAGGCAGAGCACAGGACCGAAAATCTCCTCCTGCGCGATGCGGCTCTGATTATCGACATTGGCGAACAGCGTCGGCTCCATGAAGAAGCCCTTGTTCATATGCGCTGGCCGAACGCCGCCCGTGATGAGATCCGCACTGTCCTTGCCAATCGCGACATAGTCCTCGACGCGTTCCAGTTGCCGCTTCATTGCGAGCGGGCCGAGCTGTGTTTCCATATCCTCGCTTTTGCCGATGCGGATGCCCTGCATGACCGCCTTGATTGCTTCAGCGAGCTCGTCATGGCGCTTCTTGGGGACGATGGCCCGGCTCAGCATCGCGCAGACCTGGCCGCTCATGATCGTGATCGTGTTGCCAAGAATGGCAGCAGCCACCTCAATCGGGAAATCATCGCGCACGATTGCCGCTGACTTACCGCCCAGCTCCAGCGTGCAGCGCGCAACGCGGCCTGCACACACTTCGCCGATGCGCTTGCCAGCGCCGGTCGAGCCGGTGAACGTCACCTTGTCGATGCCCGGATTATTGACCAGATGGTCGGACGCATCGCGCTCGCCGCAGACCAGATTGACCACGCCTGCCGGAATGCCAGCCGCCTGCGCTGCCTCGGCCATGATATAGGCCTCGAGCGGCGTTTCGGGCGATGGCTTCATGATCACCGTGCAGCCCGCCACCAGCGCATAAGCGACTTTGCTCGCCATGATGCCATAGGGCGCGTTCCAGGGCGCGATCGCCGCGACGACGCCTGTGGGCTCATAGGCAACGATCGCCGTATCCACCTGAAAAGATGGACGCCGCTCGACGAACTTGAAGCTGTCAGCATAGCCTGCAATCTGCATGAAGGTAGCGGTCGCGCCGCCGGTCATGATCGGCGCGAAGCTCGCGAGCCCGCCCACCTGCAATGTCCATGCGCGCGCCAGCTCTGGCTCGCGCTTTTGCAATTCCTCGCCCATGCGGCGCACCATCGCGCCGCGCTCGGCAGGGCTGATCGTTGGCCACACTCCCTCATCGAATGCCTTGCGGGCGGCGGCAACGGCGCGGTCCATGTCCGCCTCGACCGCTTCGGCCACACGGGCGATCACCTCCTCACTATTGGGCGAGACGATCTCGATCGACTTTCCGCCTGCGGACTCCACCCATTCCCCGCCGATATACAGCTTGTCGGGGTGTGCGATGTGGATGTCGTGGGGTATCATCTTGCTTTCCTCTCCTCGATTCTTGGCGTGATCATAACGAGCGTTATTATTATTTCAACTATCATGGCGTGCGACTGAGCGCTTGACAGTCACGCCCCGGCATGGCGTATTCGTATCATTCGTTATGATTTAACCGCACAAAGAGCGGCATCGGGAGAGGATGATGCGAAACGCCCTGATCGCGCCGTGGACGCGCGAGCGCCTCTATGCGGTGCTGGATCAATATCTCGCAGCGCTTGTGGCACACGACCCCGCAAAGCTCGATTGGGCGCCGATGGTGCGGACCACCGAAAATAATGTCGAGCTGGCGATCGGCGACGGCCTGTGGGGCACCATCACGGGGCGCGGCGATTATGACCTGCGCTTTGCCGACTGCAAGACGGGCCAGGTCGGCCTGTTCACCACCGTGGACGAAACACAGCATCATTCGGCGATGGCGCTGCGCATCGGCGTCAACGCGCAGGACGCAATCACGGAGGTGGAAACGCTGATCGTCCGCCAAGTCGATGAAGCTTTGGTCTTTCCTAACCCGCGCTTCGAGCCGAAAGCTGCCTTCCAAAGCGCCATCCCGGTCGATAAGCGTATGACCCGCGAACGGCTGCTTTCCGTCGCCGATGGCTATTTTTCGACGCTGCAGCAAAATGATGGCCAGCTTTTCACCCGCTTCCACCCCGATTGCGAGCGTGTGGAAAATGGCGTGCAGACCACGAACAATCCCGATTTCCCGCTGGTGAATGCGCATCTCGGTTGTGAGGAGCAGTTCCGCATGGGCTTCTATCGCTATGATGATCGCCTGCGCGGTCGTCGCTACCCGCTGATCGACGAGGACTATGGCCTCGTCTTCGCCCACGGCTTCATCGATCATTGCGGCCGTCTCGCGCATTATAAGCTAACTGACGGGACCGAAATCGAGTCCCACATCCGCCGTCCGCACAGCTTCTATCTGTCCGAACTCTTCCGCATTGAGGACGGCGCGATCCGCCAGATCGAAGCGAATTTCATCACCGTCCCCTATCACATGCCCTCCCCCTGGGATGGCGCCACAGGACATCGCCCATGACAATGCAGGCGCTGCGAGGCGAAACCGCCTTCGTGACCGGCGGAGGTCGCGGGCTGGGTCACGCCATTGCCGAGGCCCTGTCCGACGCGGGAGCTGCTGTGGCAGTAGCCGCGCGATCCGAAGGCGAAATCGCGCAGGTCGCGGCTGACCTGCAAGCGCGCGGCGGACGCGCCATCGCGATCACTTGTGACGTCACCGATGCCGCCAGCGTCGAGGCAGCCTTTGCGCGGACCGAACAGGCGCTCGGCCCGATCAGTATATTGGTGAACAATGCGGGCGTTCAGGGGCCAATAGGGCCGATCGGTCATATCGATGTCACCGACTGGTGGAGCGCGCAATCTGTCCATCTGCTAGGTGCGCTGCTCTGCACCACGCGCGCATTGAAGGGTATGGAGGCAGCAAATCATGGCCGCATCATCAACATCGCCTCGCAAGCGGGAACCTTTGTGGCCCCCAATGCCTCGGCCTATGCCGTCGCCAAGGCCAGCCTCATTCGCCTGACCGAGCATATCGACGCCGAGCAAGCAAGCAGGGCCATCCGCGCCTTCGCCGTTCAACCGGGCACGATCCTCACCGACATGGCGAGCCGGACACTTGCCTCCCCCGATGCCCGCGCGCATGCCGCGCCCCTTGTCGCTTTGCTCGAGAGCATCACGCCGGAGGACAGCGCCACCGCCCGCGCAAAGTTGCAAGCGCTGGCAGTCGATCTAGCATCGGGACGCTTCGATGCGCTCTCGGGCCGCTATCTCGATGTTGACTGGGATCTCCCCGCCATGCTCGCCGAACAGTTGCAAAGCGCATGAGCATAGCCGCCACCTCGGCCCTGCCTGTGGACGAGCCGCCCCGCGCCTATAGCCCAAGGTTGCTACTCGGCCTGATCCTGAGCGCGATGATCCTTTTCGTGGATGGCTATGATCTTGCCGCCCTGCCACTCGCGCTGCCGCATATCGTGCGCGAGCTTGGCATTCCGGCAGCGAGCTTCGGCTTTGCCCTTTCCGCCGTGCTTGTAGGGCTAGGTGCTGGCGCGGTGTTCCTAGCGCCAATCGGCGATCGCTATGGCCGCCGACCAACGATCATCATCACCGTCGCGCTGATCGGGCTTGCCACAATGGGCACGGCCACTGCGGAGAGCGTGACCTGCTTTTCTGTCTGGCGGCTGCTGACCGGGCTGATGCTTGGCGCCTGCCTGCCCAACGTCACCGCACAGGTCGCGCTTTGGGCGCCGGAAGGCAAGCGCGCGAGCACGATCACGATCGTCTCCCTCGGGATCGCCATTGGCGGCATCACGTCCGGGCTTGTCGTGCCGCTGCTGGTGTCGTTCGGCGGCTGGCGCGCAATCTTTCTACTGCCCGGCATCGCCACCGTGTTGCTCGCGGTGGCGCTGTTCTTCCTGTTTCCCCGCCAAGGCATGTTGCCCGAACGGCAGGACGAACCGCCAGCCGCCAAGCCCGCGCGCAAGGGCGGTCAACTGCTCGACATCCTGCGCCCGCCGCTGCTCGTCGCGACGGCAATCTTCGTGCTGATCTACGGCCTCAACGCCTTCGCCATCTATCTCACGAGCAGCTGGATACCCACGCTGCTGCCTCAGGTCGGCTTCTCGGTTGATCTCTCCGCCCGCTTCATGTCTATCGTCAATCTGGGCGGCCTTGTCGTGGGGCTTTTAATCGCCAAGCTGGTGGATAAGAGCCGGGTCACCTGGGTGCTCAGCGCGGCCTATGCGACGATCGTTCTGGCATTTCTCGGCCTCTCATTCATAAAGGCGGATCCTTGGATCTGGGGCGTTTTGCTGTTCCTGTCAGCGGGCGCAATAGCGGGCGTGCACCTCGCACTCATCGCGATCGCGACCGATTTCTTTCCCGCCCGCTATATGGCGACGGCGATTGGCTTTGGCGTCGCAGTGGCGCGCATCGGCGCTATCGGCGGTCCGATGGTCGGCGGGTGGCTGATCGCATCGGGTATCAGCGTCAGTGGCTTCTTCCTGTTCGCCGCGCTGGCGCCCGCCGGATGCCTCGCCGCGACTTGGCTCGTGCCAGCCGCCCAACGCGCGCGACACAAAATCATATCATGACGGAGCCGATGATGTCCCTCTTCGATCAGGTCGAGAATTTCCCCGAAATGCCGGGGATGGAGCTAGCGCTGGAAGTGCGACTGCGCTTTCATCCCCTGCCTCGCCTCAAAGACCTCCCGTCTGGGCCGGACAAGGGCTTTGTCGTCGTCTCGGAGGGCGCATTTCGCGGGCCGACCCTGAACGGAACAGTGCTCCCGGCGAGCGGCGGGGACTATGCAACGTTCCGCAGCGATGGCGTCGTGCAGCTTGACGCGCGCTACCTGTTGCAGGAAGCCGATGGCACGCCGATCATGCTGCACAATCGCGGCTTCATCTGGGGGCGCACGCCCGATGTGATGCCGCGCTTCAGCCGGATTGCGAATGGCGCGAGCGACGAGACGGTCAGCCCCGACGAATATTATTTCCGCACATTGACGAGCTTCGATGCGCCCAAGGGCAAGCATGATTGGCTCGCCCGCCATGCCTTCATCGGCGCGGGCGCGCGGCTGACGGATGGCAACATTGTGCGCTATTACAAGATCCTTTGAATGAGCGCGTTTGAGGGCAAGGTCGCGATCGTAACTGGCGGGGCGAGCGGCATCGGCCTTGGCATCGTCAGAGCGCTGCTCGGTGCGGGCGCGCAGGTGGCTGTGCTCGATCTACGCGCGGATCATATTGCGCAGGCGCAGGCCAACCTCTCGGAACATGAGGCGCAGCTCGCTTTCATCCAGACCGACGTCAGCGACCGGGCGGCTATGGCACAGGCAGCGCAGGCGGTGGTCGAAAGGTTCGGGCGGGTCGATATCCTTGTGAACAATGCAGGCGTCGGCATTCAGCGCAGCTGGGATCAGGTGAGCTATGCCGATTGGGACTTTGGGCTGCAGGTCAATCTTGGCGGGGTCATCAATGGCATCATGACATTCGAGCCACTGCTGCGCGCCAATCCTTCGGGCGGTCATATCGTCAACACTGCCTCGCTCGCTGGGCTGGCGACGGTGCCAGCGGCAATGGCAATCTATGGCACGACCAAAACTGCTGTTGTCGCGCTGAGCGAGGCGCTGGCTCCGGAGTTCGCAGCGGCTGGTATCGGTGTGAGCGTGCTGTGCCCCGGCCTCGTGCGCAGCAATATTCTTGATATCGATGGCAACCGACCGGCGCGCTTCATGGGCAGTGTGGCGGATCGTTCGAGGACCCCTGAGGATCAGGAGCGCATCGCATCGGATAGCTGGATGGATCCCGATGAGGTCGGTCAGATGGTGCTGGAAGGCATCGTCGCCAAGCGGCTCTACATCATCACCCACCCGACACATCGCGACAAGTTTGAGGCACGGGTTCAGGCTGTGCGTGAAGCCTGGCCGTCAGCCTAGCGTGGTTGGTGGCAGGGGCTGTTCGACAAGCCCGTCCGCCGTCATCATCCAGCAGATATCTTGCTGCGGCAGTGATCCAAGCGCCTGCTCTAGCGCAGTGATCGTCCACGGCGCGCCGCCATTGTCGATGCGATAATCCGCTGACCAGGGCCGGTAGAGATAGACCTCATCGCCAAGGCACCCGAGCAATCGCCCTGTGAAACGCGCGTCGGGGAGGCACAGGCACAAGAGTAGCCGTGCGGCATGCTCGGGCGCGAATGGGTCATAGCCCTCGCGCGGCGCCATCATCTCCTGGACCTCCTGCGGCGCTTTCTCGATCAGCCGCGTTCGTGCAATGGGCGACAGCGCATTCACCCGCACGCCGAGCGGCGCAAGCTCCTGCGCGGCGCTCATCGTCAACGCCGCCATTGCCGCCTTGGTCGCGCTGTAAAGGCCGATGGGCGGGATGGGATGCGGCCCGGCGGGGGAGGAAATGTTGACGATCGCGCGGGGTGCCGGCGCTTGCGTAAGCCAATGGCGCGCGGCGGCGTCGATCAGCGCCGTAGCGCCTTTCACGTTGACGCTGAACTGCCGGTCCCAATCTTCTTCGCTCAGATCACCGAGCAGTCCAGACCGGCTGATCCCGGCATTGTTGACGAGGATATCGAGGCGGCCATGCTGTGCGCAAATGCCATCCACCAGCGCCTGCGCTGCCGACCAGTCGGATATGTCGCTCATGTCAGCGGAGGCCTTGCCGCCCGCCGCGATGATCTCCGCACCCACGTACTGCGCAGGCAGATCATCCCCGCCCTCACCTAGGCTGTTGCCGCCAAGATCATTGACGACGACATGTGCGCCTTCCGCCGCGAGCGCGAGTGCATAGGCCCGGCCTAGCCCCCGCCCCGCGCCCGTAACCAGCGCGACCTTGCCCGCAAGCCGCATGGCTCAGGCCGCGAGCTCTGCCTGCCGCGCCCGTGCGCCATTCAGCTGCGCGCGAGACACCCAGCTACCATGCACCTGCGCCCGCATCGGCAACGGCATCGGCACCCGCGCAACTGGACCCTTGGCGATATCGCCCGCCTCGACGATCCACAGCTCGGACTGGAATGTGTTTTCTCCGCTCTGGCGATCGACCATAGCGAGCAGCCATCCCTCATGCTCGGGAGAGGCCGAGGGGACATGCACTGGCTCATTGATACCCATGCCAAAGTCTAGCGGCATCATGTCGATGCGACCATTGCCGGGCTCGATCCGCAGCATCGCGTTGAATGCCGCGCCCACCGGACCGCCCGGCAGCGGCGGGCCGCCTTGCGGGTTCATGCTCATATACCAGGCCGCACGATAGGGCCGGCCCTGATCGGCATCGCGCAGGCGCGGCATGTCGCCCGGCGGGCCCATCACCCGCTCCTCATAGCTTTCCCCAGCCTTGCTCATGTCGAACGTCCAGCGCGTAAGCCCGCCGCCGATCTCGCGCTGATCGCGCTGGATGCCGCCTGCTTCGCGCATAAATCCAAACGCGTTCGTGTCCGAGAGACAGACGTCGAGATGGACCAGATCGCCATCGTCGAACGCGTTGACCAAATGGAAGGCGGAAATGCCGGGGCGCCCACGGAACCAGCGCATTTCCTCCACCTTGCCATAGCGCGGCATGATGCCGACCCAGCTCTCCAGCTCCTGCTGATGCGCCCAATGCGCGCCGCCGCCCTTGAGCCGCTCAAGATCGGCTGTGGTCGGGAAGATCGGGAAAATCGCGTATTTTTCACTGATCGCGAAGTCGTGAATGGTCGAGCAATAGGGCTGCTCGAACCATTGCTCGCTCGTCAGCTTGCCCTCCTTGTCCGCAATGCAATAGGCGACATCATTGGTGCACAGGCCGCCAGCCTCATAGCCGAAGAAGAACATCTCACCCGTCACAGGATCGATACGGGGGTGCGCAGTGAAGGTTTGCGAACGCAGCGCGCCGCAATAATCCCAGCGCCCGATCGTCTCCAGCGTATGTGGATTGATCTCATAACCAAGGCCATCCTCCTTGGTCATGAAGAGCCGTCCGGCGTGCCAGACCGGCGTCGTGTTGGCGACGGTACGATCCTTGCCCGCAACACTAGGATCATCGGTGAAAGGATTGCGATATTGGCCAAACAGCGCCCGCCGCGCATCGCGCTCCAGCTTGTAGCGCTCGGTCTCCACATAGCGGATCGCATAATCGACCTTGCCGCCGCTTATGTCGAAGCGGGCGACCATGCCATCGCCGGAGAGGACGATATCATCCTCAAACATCGGCGCCACGGCGGGATCGGGAACGGCGCGGAAGAAGGCGCCATCGACCTCGGGTGGAATCTCCCCGATCACATCAAGATTGCGCGCCAACCATTCGATGCCGACCGGGTTATTCAACCCCGTGAAGTGAATGCTTTTCGGGAAGTTCGCCACTATCAGCCTCCTGCCTGTTCGTTCTTGCGCAGCGTGCGGATCACATGATCCGAGCCTTTGTCGCCAATCATGATTGCGGTCGCATTGGTGTTGCCCTGCGGCAGCGTCGGCATGATCGACGCGTCGGCGACCCACAGCCCCTCGACGCCGATCAGCTTGAGGTCGCTATCGACCACCGCCATCGGATCATCGCGCTGGCCCATTTTTGCCGTGCCGACAGGATGGTAGAGCGGAATCGAGGCCATGCGCACATAGTCGCGCAATTGCGCCGGATCGGTCAGCGC
>CAMLFF010000038.1 GCA_946479185.1 uncultured Sphingobium sp. | reverse complement strand
ATGGCAAGCTTGCCTATTTCTTTGCCAGTCAAGTGGATGTGACCATCGAGCGCGAGCGGCTTGAGGGGCTGGAGACAGACAATGCCGCGCTCATGGCGGAGCTCACGCACCGCACGCACATGGAACGCGAGCGGGACCGGGAGCTTGACCTTGCGATGCGCGCCGGTGGTTTTGGCGCCTGGAGCATCGACCTTACGACCCATGAGATTGTAGCGTCGGATGCTTACAAGACGATCCTGGGCCTGCCGCCCGAGCATAGGCTCACATATGATGATCGGATCGCGGCGGTTCACCCCGAGGATCGCGACTTGGTGCTCGGGCAGATCGCGCAAAGCGTGCGTGAGAGCATCGATTATCATGTCCGCCACCGCATCGTGACGCCCGATGGCGAGGTGCGCTGGGTTGCCTCACGCGGTCTGGCGATCCTTGATGGCAACAGCCAGCCGGTGCGGATCGCGGGTGTGACCACGGACATTACGGCGCAAGTGCGGGCAGAACGGATGCGCGCGGCCATGATCGAGCTGGCCGACATCGTCCGTGAGATCGAGGATCCGGTGGACATTGCTTATGCCGCATCGGAAATCATCGGGAAGACGCTGGAGGTTGACCGGGTGGGCTATGGTCTGGTCGATCCGATCGCCGAGACCATCACTATCGAGCGGGACTGGAATGCGCCGGGCATCCAGACCATCGCCGGTGTGCTCGATTTCCGCGATTACGGCTCCTACATCGAAGACCTCAAGCGGGGCGACACCGTGCTGGTGACGGACTCGCGCACGGATGCACGCACGCGGGAGACCTCGCAGGCGCTGGAAGGCATTAGCGCCCGGTCGTTCATCAATATGCCGCTGACTGAGTCCGGCGGGCTGGTTGCGCTGCTCTACCTCAACCATAGCCAAGCGCGCCTCTGGCCGGACGATGAGTTCGCCTTCATCCGCGATGTCGCCGAGCGCACGCGCATTGCCACCGAGCGGCGCCGTGCCGAGCGGCATCTTGCCACGCTGAATGCATCGCTTGAGCAGCAAGTGAAGGATCGCACCGCTGCGCTGATGGAGGCGGAAGCAGCGCTCCGCCAATCGCAGAAGATGGAGGCGGTGGGGCAGCTGACCGGCGGTTTGGCCCACGACTTCAACAATCTGCTAACCGGCATCACTGGAAGCCTGGAAGTGCTGTCCAATCGCATCGCACAGGGGCGCGTGGCGGAAGCAGATCGCTTCATCACCGCCGCACAGGGCGCTGCACGACGCGCTGCTGCGCTCACGCACCGCCTGCTCGCCTTTTCGCGACGGCAAACTCTGGACCCCAAACCCACTGACCTGCGCCGTCTTGCCAGCGGGATGGAAGAGCTGATCCAGCGCACCGTCGGCCCGAGCATCACCGTCGAATCCGTGCATGCCGCAGGACTTTGGCCGGTGATGGTCGACCCCAGCCAGTTGGAAAATGCGCTGCTCAACCTGTGCATCAATGCGCGCGACGCGATGCCGGATGGCGGCAAGCTGACGATCGAAACAGGCAATCGCTGGCTCGATCAACGCGCCGCCGCGCAGCGGGATCTGGCGCCGGGCCAATATGTATCGCTCTGCGTGTCCGACACGGGCACGGGTATGTCGGCAGATGTAATCGCCAAGGCATTCGAGCCATTTTTCACGACCAAGCCGATCGGTCTGGGCACGGGCCTTGGCCTCTCGATGATCTACGGCTTTGTAAAACAATCCGGCGGTCAGGTGCGCATCTATTCCGAGCCCGGCCAAGGCACGATGGTATGCCTCTATCTGCCGCGCTTCGTAGGCGAGCTCGATGATGCCGAGGCGCAAGGCGAAATGGACGCCACGCCGCACAGCGAGGAGGGTGAGACGATCCTCGTGATTGATGACGAGCCCACTGTGCGCATGCTGGCTGCCGAAGTGCTGAGCGAACTTGGCTATGCCACCATCGAGGCAGAGGATGGCCCGGAGGGTCTGGCGGTGCTGAACAGCAATCGCCGTGTCGATCTGCTCATTACCGACGTGGGCTTGCCGGGCGGAATGAACGGTCGTCAGGTGGCGGACGCGGCAAGGCTGGCGAGACCGGGCCTCAAGGTGCTCTACATCACTGGCTATGCCGAGAATGCCGTGCTCAGCCACGGGCATCTGGACCCTGGCATGCACATCCTCACGAAACCCTTTGCGATGGAAGACCTTGGACGGCGGGTTTCGCAGATACTCCAATCGGATTGAGAGCAGTCACAGCCACGAGCCCAGTTCAAGCAAAACAGGCCCGGCTAATCTGCGTTAATTTAGTTGAGCAATTCATCGTGTTTTGACGTCATTGACGCCTGTTGCCGGGAACAGCTGTTGAGCAGCGGCATTTTGGACTTGAGCAATCAGGAGATCCCAAATGCCCGATGGACTATCGTCCGATCGATTGGACGACGCACCGTTAGCTGCGTCCAAAAGCTCTGATCGCATTGAACGAGCAGGTCAGGAATTTGTTGAGCCCAAGGGCGACAGCCTCTCCAGCGCGACCGTCACGATCAATCGCGTACCCAGCGAACTTTATGCGTTCTGGAGCGATTTCAGCAATTTGCCGCGCTTCATGGAAAATCTGGTCACGGTCGAAATGCTGGACGCAGGCCGCTCGCGCTGGGTGGTAAAGGCTCCCGCTGGCAAAACGGTGGAGTGGATTTCACAAATCACCGAGCAGCGTGAGGGCGAGTATATCGCCTGGGCGTCATTGGACGCAGCAGACGTTCCCAACAGCGGTCGCGTCGATTTCATCGATGCCGGAGAGCGCGGAACCGTAGTGACGGCCACGATCCTCTACGATCCCCCTGGCGGCTTCATCGGCAAAGTGATTGCCAAGATGTTTCAGCGCGAGCCCGCCATTCAGGCACGCCGCGATCTGCGCCGCTTTAAGCAACTGATGGAAACAGGCGAGATTGCCACTGCGGCCTGGACCCGCGCACAATTTGAAGAGGAGATGGCCTGATGCGCGCGCTCACCTGGCACGGCAAACATGATGTACGCGTCGACACTGTGGATGACCCCGAAATCATCAATCCTCGCGATGCAATCATCAAGGTTACGTCGACCGCTATCTGCGGGTCCGATCTCCATCTATATGACGGCTACATCCCCACGATGAAATCTGGCGACATTCTGGGCCATGAGTTCATGGGCGAAGTGGTCGAGACCGGTCCCGGCTCGACACTGAAAAAAGGCCAGCGCGTGGTGGTGCCATTCACCATCGCGTGCGGAAGCTGCTACCATTGTGGCAAGCATCAATATTCGGCCTGCGATAATGGCAACCCCGCCGACAATCAGGATATTGCGCAGACGCTTTACGGTCAGCCCATGTCCGCGCTGTTCGGCTACAGCCATATGACTGGGGGCTATGCGGGCGGACAGGCCGAATATGTGCGGGTGCCGTTTAGCGATGTCGGGCCTATCGTCATTCCGGACGGGATCGACGATGACAAGGTCCTCTTCCTCTCCGACATTCTGCCGACCGGCTGGCAAGCGGCTGAATTCGCGCAGATCGAGCCGGGCGACACTGTCGCGGTGTGGGGATGCGGCCCGGTTGGGCTGTTCTGCGTGCAGTCGGCTTTCCTCATGGGCGCCGAACGCGTCATTGCGATCGATCATTTCCCGCGCAGGCTTGAACTGGCGAAAAAATTCGGTGCGGAAACCATCAACTTCGAGGAAACGAAAACCTATGAAGCGCTGATGGAAATGACCGGCGGCATCGGCCCGGATGCGTGCATCGATGCCGTTGGCCTGGAGGCGCACGGCCTCTTTGCGGACAATGTGTGGGACCAGATCAAGGTCTCCACCTTCACCGGAACCGACCGCACCCATTCCATCCGGCAGGCGATCATCGCTTGCCGCAAGGGCGGGCGCGTCTCGATGCCTGCAGTCTATGGCGGTTTCGTCGATAAATTTCCGCTGGGCGCCTTCATGGAAAAGGGCCTGACGCTCAAGACCGGCCAGACCCATGTGCAGCATTATCTGCCCGGCCTGCTCAATGCGATCATGGAGGGGAAGATCGATACGACCTTCCTCATCAGCCACCGCATGCCGCTGGAGCAGGCGGCCGAGGGCTATCGCATTTTCCACGATCATCAGAACGACGTGACCAAGATCGTGCTCAAGCCCGGGCTTGATAACGCCCAAGCCCCTCAGTTTGCGGCTTGACCGCAATCCCAATCAATCAGGAGGACGTCATGACCAAGAAAGCTCTACTTTTTCTGCCCCTTTTTGCGCTGGCCGCCTGCAATGGTGGCGATGCCGGATCATCCGTCACGAACTCGCCCGGCGGTAACAGCATGAATGGCACTATGGATGGGTCGATGGAGATGCCTGCCAATTCGGCCGTGATCGGCATGGAATCTGCTCCGGCGCCCACGGACGCGACGACCTATCTGGCGAAGGCGGGGGCAGGTGACAAGTTCGAGATCGAGTCCTCACGCGCGATCCTCGACAAGACGCAAAATGCCGACATCAAATCCTTCGCACAGATGATGATCGACGATCATGGCACGGCCACGGCCAAGTTGAAGTCCGCAGCGCAGGCCGCCAAATTGACAGCACCGCCACCAGTGCTTGAGCCCAAGCAGCAGCAGGCTGTCGACAGCATCAAGTCGGCTGATGGTGCTGCGGCAGACCGCGCTTATCTGGACGCGCAAAAGACGGCCCATCAGGAGGCGCTCGCCTTGCATCAGGGCTATGCGGTGGGTGGCGACACTGCGCAGTTGAAGACCGCAGCGGGTGAGATCGCACCGGTTGTTCAGCATCACATTGAGATGCTTGCGAAGATCAAAGTCTGACTTGGCGGGGCGACAATGCGGCAGTGCTGATCAACACATGCATTGCCGCACCGTCGCTCCAGAAGATTGAGGAGCCATAGCATGGCAGAGACATTCAGAAGCGAGCGGCACGTGCCCAGCAAGGAAGGCCGCAATCCCAATATTTCGACGGAAAATCAGCCGGAAGGATCCGGGCGTCGTCCCAGCGACACGCTGGATCGCGAGCCGAAACGAGACCCGCAGAGTGGGGCCGCCATCCCGGACAATTATAACCCGGAGACAATGACGCGGATTGGGGAAGAGGATGACCCGAAAGCGGGGCGTATGGGAGCGGGCAAGCGCTAGAGCTTAACGCTCGGCTGATTGGCCTGTGTTCAACATATCGATGCGGCGCCTCACATCCGGCTTTGCGAGAATTTGTTCGACCGTGCCGGGCAGCCGCCGGCGCCAGTTTGGATGATCGCCGATGGTGCCGGGAATGTTGGTTTGCTCCTCCAATCCGAGCAAATCCTCTACCGGTAATATCTTCAGCTTTGAGGGCATGGCGGTGATATGCGCGACCGCGGCATCCACCACTGCGCTGGCGCTTGAAGTTGGGGGCGCGACCCCTTTTGCAAGCCGGTTCCATAACAGGTCGCGATCCTTGGTCCGGGCGATATTTGCGGTCTCCCGATCGAAGTCCGGCATGACTTTCTCGGCCCAATCCAGATCGCGTCTGCGCCACCAGCCAGCGACTGTCGGTGTGTCATGTGTTCCTGTCATAGCAACGCTGTTTGGCGGATATGCGCGGGAATCCGCAAACGCCCCATCCTCGGTGCGCTCGAACCACAGAACCCGCATCCCCAGCATCGCGCGGGCTTCCATCCGATCCCGAAATCCCGCTGGCACCGTGCCAAGATCTTCCGCGATCACCACAGCATTGCTGCGGTGGCTCTCAAGGGTGAGAATCCGCATCATATCCTCAAGCGGATAGGAAAGGTAAGCGCCCGCACTGCTTGGTCGGCCCTGCGGAATGACCCATAAGCGCTGCAGCCCGAACGCATGATCGATCCGTAACCCACCTGCATGCTGCAAAGCCGCGCGCACCACGTCGATCCAGGGTGCGAAGGCGCGAGTGCGCAGGCCGCTTGGCGAAAAGGTCGTGAGGCCCCAATTCTGCCCTGCCGGACCCAGTGGGTCGGGCGGGGCTCCGATTGTGAGCCCTTGCAGATAGGCGTCCGGGTCCGCCCAGACGTCGCTTCCAACGGGGTCCACGCCAACCGCGACATCGGCAATAAGGCCGGTACTCATGCCGCCTGCCTTCGCGCTGGCCTGCGCCGCAGCGAGCGCTTCTGTCGCAAGCTTCTGGCCGAGCAGATGGAGTGCAATGTCATCGGCATGTTGTGAGGCGAATTCTGCCACGGCTGTGCGCGATGCGCGTTGCAGCGCGGCGGGCCATTCTTGCCAGGGCAGTGATCCATGCGCGACATAGAGCGCATCGAAGGTGGCGTGCTGGCGCAAGGCGGGGCCTTGATCTTCTGCCCAGCGATCCAGCGTGGCGCGTTCGTCTGGCGACAGGCGATCGCGGTGCGGGCGCAGGCAAGCATAGGCTGCGGGCAGCGCCGTTTCCCAATCAATCAGATCAGCGCTTTCAGCGGGATCATCGGGCGCAAAGGGTGCGGCAAGCGCGCTGTTCAGGAAGCGGCGGCTGGAGGGCGCATAAGGGCTGAAGTGCATTCCGCGCGCTGGCAGGATCGCATGAACGGGACTGAGCAGGATATGATCGGCGCCTTGTCTGCCGAGATGATGCGCCGCAGCCCTCAATTCCTGCAGCGTGCCGAACGGGCTCGGGCCTTGCAGTGACGGGATTTGCAGGGCGAGTCCCCAACCGGCGTTGTGAGGAAGGTGGCAGGCAGGCGGGGCGATGGCGAGGGTCAACTCATGACCTGATGTTTCCAGCTGATGATAGCCGGGCTCGTCGATGGGCGGCAATCGCCCGGCCTCGACTGCCAGGCGCATCGATCGCCCACGCTCAAGATGCAGCTCGGCGGATTGGGTGCCGAGTAGTGACAGGGGAAGCTGCACTGGCTTGCCTGCATCGCCGCTCACGAACGGGGGCTTCGCGTCTCTCTCCGCGTTAAGTCGATCCCAGCTCTGACGGCGTTCGCTGTCCGATGCGGCTGGGTAGCCAAGAGCTTCCAATATTGCGCAAAGATTATCTGCGGCGACACGCTGCGGGCGACCATGGGCATCAGTCCAATCGGTGGAAAGGCCAGCGGCCGCCGCAAGTGCGCTGAGATCATCCACGTCGGGCCCGGCCCTTCAATCTCTCATTTCTTCTTGCGGCGCCCACTGGGTATCGCCGTTGATGCAGGCAAGGCAGCTTCGAGCGGCGCTGGACTGTCTGCGCCTTCTTCGCCGATTGCTGGCAGCAGAACGCTGGACTCATCGGCGACATTCTCCTCCACTTCGGCGCCGATCTCATGCTCAGCCTGATGCCAATGCGCGTCGGCGCGGTCAGCAGGATGGCCTTCAGCTTCCCACAGGGCGTAAGCTCGTTCCTCGAGCTGCTTCTGACGCTCTTCAGTCATGTTTCTCTCCATCATTGCGACATTATTAGATCAACGCTGGTCTGGGCTTCTGGATGCAGGCGGCATGGGCGCTCGATCTCGATCGTCACTTTCGCGCCCTGCCAGCGGCGGATGACCGTCCAGGCCTGCTCTGATTCCTCAAGCGCATAACTGCCCATTGCAAACAGCTCCCGGTTGCTCCGACGCAGACGCAGGAGCTGCCGCGTGCGCTCGACTTTGCGGGAGCCCGCATCCCGCTCCCAATCCACTGGGCGGCGATTGTCCGGATCGGTCAAGGCGACGCATGTCGCCTCGGTGCCCTGGTAAATATCCGGAATGCCCGGCGCGGTGATCTGGAAAGCGATCTGCGCGAGAATGAGCGTTTCGACGACATGCTCATAGGCGTGCCGCTCATCGGACGACCAAAGCATGCCCGCTTTCAAGTCGTTGGCGAGCGCGATCGCGAGATCGCTGACTTGCGCCTCAATCTCCGGCACAGGGGATTCGTGTGTGGAGGCATCCTTGGCCTCGCGCATTGCCTTGGCGATATGCTCGCGCAGGCGGGCATCGCGATCTGGCTGATCAACCATCATGAGCGCGGTCTGCATGGCGTAAAGCCCCCAGCGCTCGCTTAGTCCCCGTTCCCGAGCGAGGCCCCGCGCGGCGCGGCAGAGCTTATCGCCCAGCGCCGGGCAATAGGTAAGCGCCACGATCGCCGCCCGTGCATCGGCGGAGCGTTTGGTGTCATGGGTCGAGAGCGTGTTGAGCGCGCAGGGATAATGCGCCGCCCGATCGGCCATGCGGTGCGCGAATTCGTCCGCGTCGATGGGCTCGAGATCAGGCTCGCCGCCGACTTCGCAGAAAGGGAGGTAGGAGACCGCGCGGAAGAAGACGGTATCCTCCTCCGACTTGGCCGTGAGCGCGCCTGTCAACTGCTCGAACCGCGTGGCGACTGTGCGCGCGAGCGGATCATCGGGCGCGGAGAGCAGGTTGAACAGGGGACCGAGCGCATCGCTTGGGCTGCGTTGGGCTTTGGCTGTCTCCAACACGGAGGCAAGGTGCGGCCCAAGCGGCAATCCATCGCTGCCATAGGCGCGATAGACCGGCCAGTGGATCGCAAGCTGGCTGACCGCTGCGCGGAAGCTGGGCACGCAATTCTCATCCGCACCCAATGCCAGAAGCGCTGCCCGTGTGACGCGATCAACCTCGGGCTTGAAGACCGTGTTCAATAACTGCTGCCTTACCTCGCGCACCTCTTTGGAGATATCGTGAGGCACAGCGCCACGTGCAGTTTGGTGCAGGGCCTGTAGCCCGTCTGGCTCCGTCAAAAGCTGCGTGACGGGCATCAAAAACTCATAGCCACTCATGCCTTCGACCGGCCAGCTGGCAGGAATATCCTCGCCTTCCTTCACGATCTTCTCGACCCAGATGGGTATGAAACCGACCGCATCACGCAGGCGATGGAGATAGGCGCCGGGTTGGGCCAGGCCATCGATATGATCCACGCGAAGCCCCTGAATCCGCCCCGCGCGAACCTGATCGACGATCCAGCGATGGGTAAGATCGAACACATCGGCATCTTCCTGCCGCACGCCGATGAGGCTGCTGACATTGAAGAAGCGGCGATGGATGATCGCATGGGCCGTCTCTTGCCAGTGGCCGATACTCCAATGTTGCTCGGCAAGGAGACGGTCGAGTGCATCATCCGCGAGGGGTGCGTCGAGGACTGCCGCACGCAGCGGATAGTGCTGGTTATAGATGCGCAGCGCAGGGCGGTCGGCATCGCCAGCTATGCTGATGAGACCCGCGTCGAGCAGGTCCGAGGGCGAGCGGTCCAGCACGGCAAAATGGAGCGGGCCCTGTGTCCAGTCGATATCGAAGACGGGCGCGAACGGGCTGTGCTGGCCATGCCGCATGATGTCGGCGACATATGGATTGTCCGGCGTAAGCGCCATATGATTGGGGACGATATCGAGGACCAGGCCCATATCGGCGGCCCGCGCAGCATTGCTCAGATCGTGAAAGGCTTCCTCGCCACCCAGCACGGGATCGACCTGATTGGGATCGATCACATCATAGCCATGCGTCGAGCCGGGCGCGGCGGCAAAGAGCGGCGACAGATAGATGTGGCTGATGCCGAGATCGCGCAGCCAGGGAATGCGCTGGCGGACGGCATCGAGATCCATGCCCTCGCGGAGCTGGATGCGGTAGGTGGCGACAAGGCCGGGCGCGGTGCGCTTGGTCATCGGCATCAATCCGTCCGCACGGCGGCTGTCAGCGCGAAGCGGCTACCATCGCGCGCTTCGACGAAGAAGGGGTCGAGCAAAGGCTGTACGCTGCCATCGCCGAGCGAGACGTTGAGCAACAGTCGACCCGGACCGAACGACCAGCAGGCTTCGAAGTGCGCGCCATCGCGTTTGATAGCAACAGAGGGCCGGGCATTGCGCGCAAGCAGCGGCTGAACATGCTCGGCCCGCAAAGCCAGCAGATCGCGCACATACGCCTCGTGACGCAATTGCGCGTCGGTCGTCGCATGCCCGATGCGAGAGCGCTCTGCCGTTTCCAGCGCATTGGGATCGGGCACATCGCCAGTGAAGGCGCTGAACCGTTCGAACTCCCTCGCACGGCCCGTCCGCACGGCGTCCGCAAGATCACCGGTGAAATCGGTGAAGAACAGGAATGGCGCGGGCGTTAGAAATTCATCCCCCATGAACAGCATCGGCGTGAACGGTGCGAGCAATGTGAGCGCGGTTGCGACGCGCAACGCATCCTCATCCTGCACAAGATGATGCAGCCGCTCGCCCTGCGCCCGGTTGCCGACCTGATCATGATTGCCGAGGAAGTTGATGAACGCCGCGCGCGGCAGATCGGCCGATGCCTCTCCGCGCGGCTTTTCGCTTTGCGGGCGTGGCTGCCCCTGCTCGACATAGCCATCGCGCAGCGCCGTCTCGATATCGCCAAGCGGATCGAAAGCGAAAGGCGCATAATAGCTCTCATGCTCACCGGTCAGCAGGCAATGCAGCGCATGGTGCCAGTCATCATTCCATGTGGCGTCGAACGGTGCATCGTCGCGGAAATAATGGGCGAGATTGCGCTCATCTTCCGTGATCAGATGGACATGCCGTCCCCAATCGCGCGTACGTACGGCCTGCGCAATGTCGTCAAGAATGTGCGGGGATGAGACATCGCCCATCGCATGGACGGCATCGAGGCGCAGCCCATCCAGCTGATATTCCTCCAGCCAATACAGCGCATTATCGCGGAAGAAGCTGCGCACGGCCTGCTGCTCATAGGCAATGCCATCACCCCATGCCGATGCTCGCGCACCATGAAAGAAGCTTGGGCACCAGGCGGCCAGATAATTTCCTGACGGTCCGAAATGATTATAGACCACGTCCAAGATGACGCCGAGGCCAAGGCCGTGCGCTGTATCCACGAAATGCTTGAGATCGTCCGGACTGCCATAGCTCTTGTGCGGCGCATAGAGCAGCACGCCATCATAGCCCCAGCCGCGCTGCCCCTCAAATTGGGCGAGCGGCATCAGCTCGACCAGCGTCACGCCCAACGCCTTCAGCCGGGCAAGCTCCATTCGCGCGGCTTCCAGCGTGCCTTGCGCGGTGAAGGTGCCGACATGCAGCTCGTAGATGACGGCTTGGTGCCAAGGAATACCGGCCCACTCGTTGGTCCATCGATAGGCCGCGGGATCAATTAGCAGCGATGGGCCATGCACGTCGCCGACCTGCGCTCGTGCTGCAGGATCGGGATAGAGGGTGTCATCGATGCGGAACATGTATGACTGGCCGGGCTCCGCCACAGCATCCGCCGTGAACCAGCCGTCGGGGGCCTTGACCATCGGCGTGGAACCGCCGTCAATCTCCACTGCCAATTCCTCGGCATCCGGCGCCCAGAGGGAGAAGCGCCAGCGATCATCGCCCAATGGCTCCGCGCCCCAACGCTTGGCGAAATGATGCTCGCCCACCATCACGCCGGTCCAAACACGCAGACGCTGGCCGCCGGGATTGTCACGACGGAATCCGGGCAGTCCTCAGGCTCAAAGGCCGCCTCGCGCGACGTATCGACGATGCGGCGCCAGCGGCTGCATCCATTGTGCTGAGGCAGCGTAAACTCCAGTTCGTCCCCCGCATTCAGCACGATGAACAAGGCGCTGATATTCTCATTCTCGACGAACGCCGCCTTGGCTGAGTGATCCACGAACAGCCCGAGCACTTTGAGGCTATCCTGCCCCCAAAGCTCCTCATCCATCGGGCGGCCATCGGGCTGATGCCAGGCGATCTCGACACGATCGCCAATGCTGTCGCCAAGCAGGAAGGTCTCCTGCGCCAGCACCGGATGATCGCGCCGGAAGGCGATCATGCGCGCCACGAACTTGAGAAAAGCATCGTCGCGCGCGGACCAGTCGACCCAGCCGGCCTCATTATCCTGACAATAGACATTGTTATTGCCGCCCTGCGAGTTGCCGATCTCGTCGCCAGCCAGCAGCATCGGCACGCCTTGGCTCAGCATCAGCGTGGCAATCATATTGCGGCGGCGTCTCGCCCGCGCCGCGTTGACGCCCTCGTCATCCGTCGGCCCTTCGGCGCCCAAATTGTCCGAAATATTATGGTCATGACCGTCTGCGCCGCCCTCGCCATTGGCCTCATTGTGGCGCTCATTGAAGGAGACGGTATCCATCAGGGTGAAGCCATCATGGGCCGCCAGAAAATTGACGGTCGATGAGGCGCTGCGATCCGAATGGTTGAACTGCGCGGGCGAGCCGAGCAGGCTCCCGGCAATCTCGCCCACCAGCGCATCGTCTCCGCGCCAGAAGCCGCGCGCCGTATCGCGGAACTTGTCATTCCATTCCCGGAAGGGGTGCGGAAAGCCGCCGACCTGATAGCCGCCATGCCCGACATCCCAGGGCTCCGCGATCAGCTTGACGCCAGCAAGAATGGGGTCCTGCCGGATCGCGCCGAAGAAGGTGCCTTCCCGGTCGAAACCCGCCTGCTCGCGGCCGAGCGTGGACGCGAGATCGAAGCGGAAACCATCGATGTGCATGACCTGCACCCAGTAGCGCAGGGAATCGAGCACCATGCGCAGCACCATCGGGTTCGCGACGGAGAGCGTGTTGCCCGTACCCGTCTGGTCGAAAGAGTAGCGCGGATTATCGGGCGAAAGGACATAATAGGAGGCGTTGTCGAGCCCGCGAAAGCAAAGCGTCGGCCCCCGCTCGGATCCCTCGGCGGTGTGGTTATACACCACATCCATAATGACCTCGAACCCGGCCTTGTGAAACCGCTTCACCATGTCCTTGAACTGTTTGATCGCGCCCGGCGCACCGTCCCCCTCGCGCAGAAAGCGCGTCTCGGGCGCGAAATAGCCCAGCGTCTGGTAGCCCCAATAGTTGGAGAGGCCACGATCCAGCAGCATGCGATCATCGAGGAAATATTGGCAGGGCAGAAGCTCGATCGCCGTGACGCCCAGCTTGCGCAAATGATCGAGGATCGGCTCGGCCACCATCCCGGCATAGGTGCCGCGCAAATGCTCGGGCACATTCGGGTGAGTCATGGTGAGGCCACGCACATGCGCCTCGTAAATGATCGATTCCGTCCAAGGGCGCCGGATTGCCCGATCATCCTCCCAATCGAAATCCGGGTCCTGCACCACGCTCTTGACCATGAACGGCGCTGAATCGCGGTCATCAAACGTCAGGTCGTTCTGGCTCGCAAGGTCGTAGCCCCAAAGCGCATCGTCCCAGATGATCTTGCCCGAGACTTCCCGCGCATAAGGATCGAGCAGCAGCTTGTTGGGGTTGAAGCGGTGGCCCTGCTCCGGCTCATATGGGCCGTGCGCGCGATAGCCATAAAGCTGGCCAGGGCGAACGCCGGGGAGAAAGCCCGAATGGATCGCCCCTTCCCGACGGGGCAACTCCAGCCGCTGGAGTTCATCTTTGCCATCGTCGGAGAAGAGGCACAGCTCGATCGCCTCCGCATTCTCCGAGAAGACCGCGAAATGCGTGCCATCGCCTGTATATTCCGCGCCTAACTCATGATGCAGTTTTTCAGGCTTCGCGAAGACGAAGGTCATTCGTCCTCCAGATATCGGCGCCGCTCTGCGACCTTGCTGGTGATCCCCGCTGGACCGCGCCACGAACCAGATGGTGAGCGCGGCGCTGAAGCCCTAACGGCGATATATTCGGGATCACGCTGCGCCAGTTTCGTCAGCGCGCGAGCGGAAATGACCCTCACGCGGCCCTCGGAAATGGTGCACCAGTCATCACTCCGGTCCAACGCTGCTTCCAGATCGAAGCCATCGGGCACGACTGCGTCACTGGTGATGATGGCATCGGTCATGCGGACATCATCGCCCACCCATGCGCCGGGCAGGATGACAACGCGCTTCAGGTGGCAGCGCGATCCGACACGCGCGCCCTCGCCAATCGCGCATCCCGTCCAGATCGGACTCATGCTCTGCGCGTCGTTGGGGCTCGAGAAGAAGGCCGAGCGCAATGCTGGCGGGCGGGACCGACCCACCAGCAGGGGCCAGGTTGGATCGAGCGGAACTTTGCCCTGCTCGAGATCGGCATGGATCGCGTGATACGCGTCCAGCGTCCCCAGATCGCGCCACAAAGGCGCGGCCTGACCGCGACCTGGCAGTTCATACGCAAATGCCGTTCCAGCCTGCACGAGCCGGGGGAGCACATGCTTGCCGAAATCAAGCTCGGGCTCGAGCGAACTCAGTCCGTTGAGCAGCGTCCGCAGCAGCGCCCATTCGAAGACATAAATACCCATCGAGGCCAAGGCGAAACCGGGCTTCCCAGCCATTGACTTGGGGTTTGCCGGCTTCTCAAGAAACTCCATTATGCGTCCATTGGGCGCGAGGGCCATCACGCCAAATTCACGCGCTTCGTCGATGGGAACCTGCACCGCACCCACCGTAACTTGCGCACCGGATTCGACATGGCGCGCGACGAAGCGGCTATAATCCATTTGATAGAGATGATCGCCCGCCAGAATGACAACATGGCTTGGAGCAGCGCGATCGATATCCTGTACAACCTTCGCCACCGCGTCCGCCGTGCCGTTGAACAGCCCCTTGTTCGAGCCGTCGATAACGTCCAGCGTCAACGCGTGCGTGTCACGGATGGGTTGCCACCGCTGATCGAGATGATCGTGCAGAAGCTCGGGCGAATATTGCGTAAGAACAAGCGCGCGCTTGATGCCGGAATGGACAATGTTCGCGAGCGTGAAGTCGATGAGGCGGCCACTGGTGCCGACGGGAAGGGCTGGCTTGGGCTGCGCGTCGGTGAGGTCATAAAGTCTGCTCCCCCGCCCCCCGGCCAGAACGACCGCGAGAACCGAGGTGGCGCCCATTTGGGGGCTATTAAACATTCTGCTCTCCGGACGATCGAACTCTCTAGCAGCAACACCTCATATTTTGGTCGGTTCCGGCTCGTTGCTTCAGGTTAATATAATAGCTGAACGTTCGAACCGGTTCTTCAATCAAACGGCTTTTTCGTCATCCGCCTGCTGCGCTGGATCGTCATCCTTGCGTCCGATGAAACTGATTTTGCCATTGGGTTCGAGTATTCCCCATTCGACATCGCGCATCCTGGCGATCCCCGCGAGGCGCATTTCGATCTCCAGTTCGGCGCGGGTGATCCGGTCGCGACGCATATTCTCCTCAATCAGTTCGCCATGCTGGATGAGCACGCGGGGCACGCCCTCCAGCAGTCGCTCGGCGCGGGGAGACAGATAAGTGATCCAGCTGAACACCAAGGCCCAGAATGCGATCGTGCCGATAGCCAAGGTTGCGCCGGTGAGGCTGAAATCATTGTGCGTGACGCCCTGCTGGATGAGATCGCCCATCACAATAAGCAGCACCAGCTCGAACGGCGTGACCTGGCTCAACTCCCTTTTGCCGAGAAGCCGTAGAAGCACGAACATGATGAAGAACATCACGGTGGCGCGGGCGATGATATCCATCAGGGCAGCACTCGCATTGTGACCTGTGTGCCGACGAGCTTTCGGTCTCCATCATAGGCCGCAATTTCGCCATACGTGCCAGCGAAGAGGGGTGGGTTGATCTGCCCGTCGATCTTGAAACGCATTGCCTCGCCCGCATCCAGCTTGCCGAATGAGAAGCGGTGAGAGCCTTGTTTGAAGCTCTCTTCGCTCGCAGCGGGGATCATGGTGTTGATGGTCATATCCCGCCAAAGCTGATCGGAGACGGCGATGACGAGATCGTCCACTGGCTGACTGGATCTAACCTCAATGACCATCTCGAAAAACAGGCCGCTGCGCAGAACATGCGGCGCCTTGACGCTCAGGGTCGCTCCGTCATGGCTGCTCTTGATCACGGGCGAGGGCTGGCCGCCCAATGCACCCGCAAGGCCTGCCGCCATGAGTGCGCAGAGCAGCAAGAGCGGCGCAACACGGGGGCCGCGACGGCTGCCAGCGATATTTCTGTGGGAAATTCCATTGGGATAATCATCCCGATCAGGAGGACTAAACTCAACTTTCATGAGCGCCGCTCATGCATTTTGTGGCTGTCGTCATTGGTCGAGGCCTTATTGCACCTTGCCCCAAAACCATCAGTTCGCCGCTGCGTTCCCATCAGATGTTCGACGCATCATGCCCATACACGACGGTAGGTGACCAAATCAGGAGGAGCCGAGGCAGCGCTTTGGCACGCGCGCCAGCCCCAAACGTTACCTGCTCATCCACCGCACTGCGACGAGCATCCGATTGGACAAGTTGCGAAACGAGGAGAGACGAGTTGGCAACAAAATTCGCGATCATTACGGGTGCCTCGACTGGCATCGGCGCCGAACTGGCAAAATTGGCTGCCAAGGATGGCTATGAGCTGTTGCTGGTCGCAGACACGCCATTCAGCGGCACATCCTTCGCTGGTGCGCAGACGCTGCAAGCAGACCTCGCGACCTTTGAGGGCGTCGACAAGCTGCTAGAAGCGATCGGCGGACGTCAGATAGACTTGCTGTGCGCAAACGCT
>CAMLFF010000037.1 GCA_946479185.1 uncultured Sphingobium sp. | reverse complement strand
CGGCGAGTCCGGCCATGCCCCGCACGCCGGCGCCGGCGGCGCGTGCCCAGTCGCCGCACGCGGACGCTGGCAGGCCGTGCGCGGCACATCGTTCGCCGCGCCGCTGGTGGCTGCCCGTGTCGCGGCCATGAAGGATGCGGGGAAAGATGCAGGGAAGGATGGCGCTGCGTTTCGCCCCGCGCTTGACCGGGAAGCGCGCGATCTTGGCGCCAAAGGCCCTGACGCTGTCTATGGTCGCGGACTGCTTTGCGGGAACTGCCGCCCGCGCTGAAAAATTTTTCAGCTGTGATGGATGAAATCGAACCGAGGGTCCGTTTGCTGTGATGAGAGTGCCGTGAATGGCGCTCAGCAGATACGGAAAGGAATTTGTCATGAACAAGATTCTCCTCGCAACTGGCGCAATCATCCTCGCAGCAACGAGCCCCGCTAGCGCCCAACTTCTGGGTGGTGGCGGCCTTGGCGGCGGCATCGGTGGTGGTTTAGGCGGTGGCCTGGGTGGCGGAATTGGCAGCACCATGGGTAGCGTGCGTGGCACAGCCGACGCCGCGCTTTCCGGAACAGCCAGCACGTCAGGCAGCAATCGCGTGGATCGCCGCAGCGGCTCCGTCTCAGCCGATCGCACGGTCGATGTAGCGGGCAGCGGCACCCTCGGCAAGACGCTGAGCACGCCTGCAGGCACGGTAGACGGTGCAGGCTCCGGCAAAGCATCTGGCAACGCCAACGCTTCTGGCAGCGCGCAACTCATCGGCACGGATGGCGTACGCGACACGGTGGCATCCACACGCTCCACGGTCGGTTCGACAACTGAATCGGCGCGATCCACGGTTTCAAGCACGGCGGGCAGCGCGCGCACGGCAGTTGCTGACCGGGCAGGCAATGTTGCCGGTCAGGCAAGCGGCAGCGCGAATGGCGCTCTGAGCGCGACAGGCAATCAACTTGCGCTCGCACAGAGTGCGGCGGCGAATGCATCAGGCGCCTTTGCCATCGAGCCGGGCATGGCGATCCAGTCTGCCAAGGGCCGCACAATTGGCCGCGTGCGGCAGGTGGTTGCGGACAGTCGCGGCCATGTCGAGTCGCTGCTGGTCGATGTGAAGGGCCGCACGGCGACGCTGCCTGCCGCCAATTTCTCGGGACGCGGCGGCGTGCTGGTTTCCGCCATGGGTGAAGGCGAGATTGGCAAACTTGCCAAGCAGGCCCAGGGCTCGGGCAACGCGACGGCTGATATGCGCTGAACGCTTAGTCGATCAGATTGTCGATCCGCCGGGTGCTTATCCGGCGGATCTTTTCATGAGGGTCAGCATGGCCGATTAGCTCTCGCCGTTGGATGACGCTTTATCATCTTCACCCCGAAGGCGGCCATTCCGGCAAGTATTGTGAGCTCCTGGGAGTGTGACGCCGGTATGCTAAATGAACCGCAGCGGTCCACTTTCGTGAGAACGAAAGTAGCGCTAACAAAAACGCGATCTTTTTTGCACTCGGGCCGTGCGGGGTCGAGCAGCCGCTAACGCCTTAGTTGACGGCATCCTTAAGCGCCTTACCGGCCTTGAACTTAGGCTGAGAGGAAGCCTTGATCACGAGCGCTTCGCCCGTGCGTGGGTTGCGACCCGTCGATGCCTTACGGTGGGACACAGAAAATGTGCCAAACCCGACCAGGCGAACGTCATCGCCCCCTTTAAGCGCCCCAGCTATTGCATCGACCACAGCTTCTACTGCTTTACCGGCGTCTGCCTTGGTGAGGCCGCTCTGATCCGCGACAGAGCCGATAAGATCCTGCTTATTCATGCCTTAGGAACCCCCTCCAGAATATGCTTTTGAGTAAGAAGCATTCACGACCTCCGCATAAAGGCTTGCTTGATTGCCTGAGTCAAAGAAATTTGCATCGCAGAAGCTGCCGTCCGGCCTTACTGCATTGCCTATCAGACATTTATCCTGGCCGTGTCACGCCTGCGCAGACTCTGAAGGGCTCGATGCTACCCAGCACTTCCAACGTGATCCGCGCATCAGGAAATGGTTGGTCCAGATCGGC
Organism: uncultured Sphingobium sp.; assembly: GCA_946479185.1. The sequence continues at coordinate 14,483 of CAMLFF010000037.1, read as the reverse complement.
TGCGCCCGAATTGCCAATTCATCCCGTTCGCCCGCACGATCCCTGATGCCGTCTTGCCGAGGTTCCGCTCAAGCACGTCTCGCCAAGGGACGAGCGTGAAACCCCGCGACCGTTCGACGAGTGCGAAACTCCCGCTTTCAAGATCGACCCGTCGAGCGATCCTGCCCTCGATCCGCTCGCCGATTTGGGCCGGTTCAAACCGTTTACCGATATCGTCGCTGAGACGCTCACCAACGTGCCGCAATTCACGCTGGCGCAGTGTGTCCAGCGCGCCGTCCCGGTATCGAAACCCAGACCGCTCGCCGTCGGCCAACTGCCGTTCAATCAGCCACTGCCGCCGCGCCGCGAGTGCAGTCCGTACTTCCCGCCCATATCCGACATCGCGCATGGCAGCGTGACCGCCCTCGGCTAGCTCGCGATCGAGCCAGGTTGGGGCGTCCTTCCGGGCCAAGTCGTCAACTGGGGACCGCGACAGAACCTCCAGCGTCACTGGCCGATCGCGCTGCTGAGACTTCGCAAAGGCATCGGCACGTGCGAGATGATCGTCGGGGATCGTCCAGCTTCCATCCGCCAGACGCTGGGGTCCAGCGCCCGCACGCCGCATCGCTTCCAGCCGCCGGACATGACTGGTCGCGAATGCCTCACTTGCGCCTGGGTCGTGCCGCAAATGTAGGTCTATCGAATAGCGCCCGCCATTGGCGCGGGCGACTGCATCGACGGTGCGATCCGCCTGGGTCGCCTCGATCCGCGACGGCGCAATCCGCACCGTCGATCCCTCTGGCACCGAGGGCGTCGCATCCCCTCGGCCGATATCGATATAATGGACACGGCCATCGACCCCGTCGACCATCAGATAATGCCGATCGCGATGCTCGTCGGAAAAGCCACGCTGGATCACTCGTCCGACCAGCGGCACGCGCAGGTCATTCGACACCACCTGCTCGACGCCGGCACGATCGAGCCTGCGCGTGGTCAACTCCCGCTGCATGAGCCTGATGATGTCGCCGCGCTCGCCCATGCGGCGCAGCGTGTCCTCCAGCCCCTCGGCAAGCATGTAGCGTCCGTCTCCGACATCATCGGCGAGATCCATTGCCTTCAGCTTGCGCAACCGGCCTGCCGCGACCGATTGCTGGAAGGGATCGTTGTCGGCCGGTGATACCGATCGATCGACGTCCAGCCCTGCGATTAATGTCGTTGCAACGCAGGGCGAAACGCAGCTCGGGAGGAAGGTCGATCATGCCGCTACCCTCCCCTCTTCACGCTCGGCCTGTGCCTCGCGATGCCGTGCGAGCAGCCAGTCTGCGGCCTTCGTCGCAGCGCTGGCGGCGCGAAAGATGGCGCGATTATCCTCACGCAGCACGGCCAGCCATGCGCCGATATAATCGGCAGGGCGGACGGTCGGCATGATGCCGAGCGCAGCGCATAGGAAAGCCGACCCCATCTCGGCGACCAGTTCCTCGCGGGCATAGGCCTTGCTGCCGAAGCTGTTCGCGAGGCTGCGGCCCAGCCGCTTGGCATGTCCGGTCGCGTGGGTCAGTTCGTGAAGACAGGTCCGGTAATAATTGACCTGCTCGAAAAAGTCAGGCTGCGGCGGAACCTGCACCACATCGAGGTCCGGCGCGTAAAAGGCGCGGTTTCCGCCGACACGAAATTCGACGCCGGATGCAGCAATCACCTCCTCGGCGACCGGCACGATCTCGCGTTCTGGCAAGGGCGCGGTGTCAACGGCACGGCCGGGGCGCAGGCCCTCGCATTGCGCGACATTGAAGACGGTGAAGCGCTTGAGGAACGGCACGGCTTTGGGATCGCCGCCCTCGCGCGACACACGCGCCTTCTCGGCTTCGGGCGTAAAGCGGTCGGCATAAACGACCATCTGACCGCGCTCGCCTTTGCGCACGCAACCGCCTGCGTCCTGTGCCTGCCGGAAGGTGAGCCAGCTTTGCGAGGGCCAGCCATGCTCGATAACCGTGCCCCACAGGATCAGCACATTGATGCCGGAATAGGGCCGCGCTGACAGGGCGTTTCGCGGCAGGCCGGGACCGGCCGCACCGTCCTTTCCCCACGGCTGGACCCACGGCAGTCGCCCCGCTTCCAGTTCGGTGATGATGCGGGTCGTTACCTCGTCATAAAGATTGGTCCGGCTTTCTCCCTGACGATCTTCGCGGGCACCCTTTCCCCGGGTACGAGCGCTGCAAGGTTCACGCATGATCTGCCTCCTGCGCCGCCCCAAAAAAGCACAAAGCCTTCCCGCAAAGGCGGGGGTGGGCGGCAAGAGCGACCAAGAGGCCCGGCTCCAGCGGTCGGGGACACCGTCAGGGCGAAACGGCAAGTGGAGCACCCCAAGCGCAGCGCGGGGTTGTCCCGGGCCGCGACGGGCCTAGCCGGGAGCGCCGCCTACACCCGCCAATGCCGGGAGAGGCCTACAAACACGCCGCCGCGCCCAGCGCGGCGACCATGTCATAGCGCCAGCGATCGTTACCGTCAGGCCGAGACCCAAAGGGCTCGGCGGCGAATGCAATGAGCCGTAGAGCGCGGTCGCGCGTCAGCGCGAGGCGACTATCACCTATCTATTCTGAACGGCCAAAGGTCGACACCGCCTGCGCCAGTCCATCACCAACGATCCAACGGGCGCGATCCAGATGCGAGCGCCAGCAATCCTCTGCGCCATGTGCCTCAGGATCAATTCCCATCAGTGCTGAGACAGCATCTGCCCACTGTAGCCGAGCACCATCAGCGTCCAAAATTGCAGCGTAGAGAGCCAGATGCCTCCGATCGTAGGAGGTCGGCATTTCGTCCGACGGCGCAAGCAGCGCAATAGAAGTGTTGCCTAACATACTGCCACCGTCCTCCTTCTAGACTGTGGAGTATACTCCGTGGATCATTGCTCGACAATCGCGACGATACGTTATCATGTCGAGCCGCGAGCATCTGGCGCGAAATCTTAAATCGCTTAGGACAGCCTGTGGCCTGTCGCAGGAGGCTTTGGCCCATATTGCGGGGATTGATCGAACCTACGTGAGTGCACTTGAGCGGCAGAAATATAGCATTAGTATTGATCGTCTCGATCAACTCGCAAAGCCGCTGGGTGTTGAACCACATGTATTGCTTATGAAGACGCTACCCGACGACGGTGCGTAGGTCACAAAAGGCATCCCGGCCCCAGCCTGACCATTTCCTCGCCCGCAGCCACCAATCGACGTGCGCGGGATTTGCGATACTCGCCATCACCGGGCCAGTCCCCCGCCCCCAGCAGCAGGTTCGCAATCTCTCGCAGGCTGGTGCCCGCCTGGCGCGCATCGAACGCCCAGAGACGAAGCAGTGCGGCAGCCTCTCGATCATGCGACGCGTGTGGGGTGATTTGTCCGGACATCAGCTCGCGAAGCGTCAGGGCGGCTGCCACTTGGGCCGCCAGCCCTTGTCCAATGCCCAACTCCGCTTGCAAATGCACAGGGCCGTCCGTGAGTGTACCCTCGATCACATCCAATCGAAGGACGTGGCTCGCATGATCGATGCGCACATGCTCGCATGCGCTGTCAGTCACGATCCGCGAGGTATGGTAACCTGGGTCGAACAGCCAATCGGTCGGGGATAAACCGCCGGAAACCGCGCGCACATTTAGCACGCGCGGCTCGACGTCTGCCGACCAGACCGGCAGGACATGGGCGCAGGAAGACGCCGGATTCTCAGGGAAAGTGCAGCCCCCAGCGCGCAACGAAAGCCGGATCTACGAGATCCTGCCGTTCTGATCGCTCACACCAAGTCTGATAGGCTGCGCTATAAGCAGGGTCACGGCGCAGCACTTCCCAAGCCAATGCCGGAAGGCCCTGCTGCCTGACGGTCGCAAGAGCTTCTGAATCGAGGATTGGCGCGGCCGCCATGTCAGCCAAGCTCGCCCATTTGTCCGCGTACGAAAGCGGCCGCCGCTTCCGCCTGATCGGGTCGTAACGCATCAAAGGCCCCGAGATGATCGGGCACATGGTCGCGCAGCAGCACGGATGGGCATTGGCCTTCGACATTGCCAAGGTTCGGCTTGTGCTGGGCGTAGCCGACCAAGGCGGCGAGTTCAGGCGAGAAGCGCCGCGCAAGGGCGGGTGGATAGACCAGCCATTGCAGTTCGAAGGGTTTCAGCCATCCGAGGCAATAGCTGATGAGGATACCGCGCCGCGGAGCGGTCGACGTGTTTCCACCGCCACCATGCAGGGTGGAGCCAAGAAACACCAACGCATCTCCCGGTCGCACCAGTGGCACGACTGCCTCGTCCTCCGGTAGAACGGTCACGTCCTGATGAAGATGACTGCCAGGCCAAAGTCGCGTACCTCCATTTTCACGGGTAAACGACGCAAGCGGCCACATCACATTGACGAGATATTCAACCGACCCTTTAGGCCCTTGCCACATGTCCTGGTCGCGATGTGGAAGTTGCGGCAAAGCGCCACTGTGGATCTCGATGGCTTGGGTGAGGTTGAGATTAATACGCTCGCACCAAGGCAACAGCATCGTGTTGACGACGGCCAATATGAGTGGATGCATAACGAGGCGCTCGGCAATTGGCGAACGCGCCAGGAGGCTCCCGAAGCGACGGGTCCGCTCTCCGTAAAAGTGGCCTTTGCATAGCGGGGTCGCTGCAAAGACGGGATTCAGCTCAGCTTCGAGTCGAGCAAGCGTGGAAGGATCAAGCACTCGCTCTATTGTGCACCATCCGCTCCGAACCAGATTGGTTGCATGGCGATCGGCAGGCGCGCTCATGCCGGCATATCCTGATCCTGACTCACGTAGGTCCCGGTCCATGCCAAGCGGATGGGTGTTTCAACATCAATATGGACCATGAAGGCACCGACGGGGCCGCCCATCATGTGAACGGCGGGGCCGAGAAGCTCTCCTCGCCAACCCATGGACAGCACTTCCCTTCGGAAAGCGTCAGGAAGAACGCCAGTGTATCGATCGATGCCGCGCTCAAGCGCGAAATCGACCATTGCCGAAATAAGTTGGTTACGGAGGTGTCGCCGACGCTCGGCACCATGGCGCTGGGGCAGGCAAAGACGACTACTTTCCCAAATCGTGTTGCCCGTTGGTACCCCAGCGGGACACAAATGTTGGAAAAGCGTGCCAATCATGTGCGGCCGGTTGGTTGGCATGAGCCTCAGCGAGGCGGCATGTTCGTTTTCGCCTTCCACGACGACGAGGTACACCGCGCCAACCAAGTCGAACTGATCAATCTCATATCGATCATCGACGACGGGCACGTTCCAGCCGAATAGATCGACGAACAGCCGCTTCCGGTCAGCGAACATGGACTGGACCAGCGGAGGCCGATCTGCCGCCAGATGACTATCGATGATGTGGATCATAGGGGTCTCCGTTCGTGGTTTCGCGCACGAAAGGAGCAGGGTTACCGCGGAGGAAAAAGACCGAGCAATTACTCGGGTTGAACAACCTTTAACTCGTGCAATCCTATTTCCCCGGCGAGGACCGCACTGACGACCAGTTCGGTACGATCATGGGCGTTAAAGATGCGTCTGGCTTCGGTCAGGTAGCCGTCGACTGTTCGAGGGGTCAGTGACAATACGCGGGCGATCTCTTTATTGGATCGTCCTTGCCCAGCGAGGATCACGCAATCTCGTGGCCGCGGATGGAGACGTGGTGGCGCGCTTACCTGCAAGTTACGATTCGTCAGCCGCCTTGCCGTTTGGAATGCGAAGACCCCGACCATTTGTGCGACGCCCAGCATACGTTGCGCTTGTTCTGGCTGCCGCATCCCGGCGAAAGTGCAGGATCCCAGACAGTGCCCCAAGAGGAGGCAAGGAATGGTAATGCCTTCGTTCAGACCGTTAAGAGCGCCGAAAGCCATAGCGTCGCGATCACGTCGGTCGATCCTGATGATGCTCGACAAGCCAGACCACAGGAAGGCCCCTTCTGCAAAGATGCAACCTCTAATGACCGGATCGCGCCTCCATGTTGCCTGATCGATGATACGCTCAACGACGGCTGCTGGATAATTTTTGATATTCACACGATCAGGAGGGTCATTTCGAAGGTCGTCATGGTGGATCAACGCAAAATATTGAAATCCCAAGTCTTGGGCGATCGCGCCCATCAATTCCGCTAAATCAGGCTGGCTGCGGATGCTGGCTAAGGACTTCAAAAAAGCATCCGTGAGCGAAACCGCAGCCGAAAGATTGGAATGAAGACCATTGCTCATGGTCACCCCCTAACCGGCATCTGATCACGAAATTCAGAGTGCCCGACTTGCGAGATTTTCGCGCGGCAATCGCACAACACCTTTGTGAGCGACCAATCTTCAGGCCATATGTTGCCGTTGCTTGAGATGTTTCAGATCGAACGCACTGCCTTCGGAAAAGCGAGCTGTCTCAGCCGAGGGCGAAGCCAGCCGCCGATGCGCTGTCCGGATTGCTGGCCAGCTACGGAGACGCGCCTAAGCTCGGCCCCCCATTGCCAGGCGATCTTGGCAGGCCGATCCTTCGCGCGCAGGAGCGAGCCGAAGCAGGTGCAGCCTCTTCTCCGGCCGACACGGCTGCGGCCGCGCGACAACAGCGGCTTGCCGATCTCAAGGCGGCGCGGGAATCCGGCCTGATGGCGCAGACCTCGACTGGCCGCATTGCGGCGCCGGTCGCATCGGATGGCGCTGCCGCGGCGCCCGATGCGCAGACTGCGAGTTCGCTGACGGGGGGAACCAGGAAGGAACAGTTTGCTTCTGCCCATGACACTGGCGGCGATCTCAACGCGGGCGGGCTGGTGGCGCCCTTGTCGCCGAATGCATTGCTCGCCGGAAGCGTGATCGCAGCAAGCCTCATGACCGGGTTGAACTCCGACCTTCCGGGCATGGTCACGGCGCAGGTGACGCAGAATGTGTTCGATACCGTCACCGGCACCATTCTGCTCGTGCCGCAGGGCGCGCGGTTGATCGGCAAATATGACTCGGTTGTCGCGTTCGGGCAGCGCCGCGCTCTGGTCATCTGGCAGCGCCTGATCCTGCCTGATGGCAGCTCCGTGCACATGCCGGCGACCGACGCCGCCGGATATGCCGGCCTCTCCGACAAGGTCGATTTCCACACTTGGACGCTGCTCAAGGGCGTCGCCATCGCTACCTTGCTCGGGGTCGGTTCCGAGCTTTCGATTTCGGGCGAAAGCGATCTCGTGCAGGCGATCCGAGAGTCGGCACAGTCGAATACCGCTCGCGCTGGTGACCAGATGACCCAGCGCAACTTGGACATTCAGCCGACGATTACGATCCGGCCCGGTGCGCCCGTGCACGTGCTAGTGACCCGGGATCTCATCCTTGCGCCGTGGCGCGGTTAGGAGTTGATATGGAACTGAAGCTCGGAAAATTGCCTGATCGCACGCCAGTGAAACTTGCGCTTACAATCTTGCCGGAACTTCATGAGGCATTGCGCGACTACGCTCGCTGCTATGCAGAAACCTACGGCAGTGAAGAGCCGATCACCGAACTGATCCCGCATATGCTTGCGGCCTTCCTGTCCGCTGACCGTTGCTTCGCCAAGGCACGGGAGAAAGGTGTCCAGCGGTCGTGACCAAGCCATCGGACCGATCGGCCCGATCAGTCCCCTTGACGATCAGGGTTGCCGACGCCGCAAGCTTGCTCGGAATCGGCAAGACAAAAATCTACGAACTGATCGGGGCGCGCGAGATCGAAGTCATCAAACTCGGCCGTGCCACCCTCATAATCAGGGCAAGCCTCGAAGCATTTATTGAGCGGCGGCGCGAGTCGGCTTCCCCGGCGCCGACGGCGCGAAAGCGCGGCCGGCCAACGAAGACCTTTCGGGAGCTGTCTTGCGAGCGCGAACCTTAGGCTTGCCGAGGCAGTAATCCGCCCACGCCGCCATGAGCGCGCGCCGCTTATTCAAGAAATCGGTCCGCCGATAAGCTGCCTCGACTTTGTTCTGGAGCGTGTGAGCGAGTGCCGCTTCCGCGATCTCGCGTGCCACGTCCGTTTCTTCGGCCGCCCAATCGCGAAAGCTCGATCGGAACCCGTGGACCGTAGCCGCGACGCCCATGCCGCGGACCAACTCCAGAAGCGCCATGTCGGAAAGAATAGTCGCGGACATGCTGGACGGGAAGACGAGTTCGCAATCTTTAACTGCTAGCGCCTGCGCACGGCGGAAAACGTCCGCCGCTTGAGGGGAGAGCGGTACGACATGATCAACTCCAGCCTTCATACGCTCGCCGGGAATCGTCCAAAGCGTAAGGTCCTCATTCAGTTCGGACCACCGCGCGCCTCGAACCTCGCCGGATCTGACGGCCGTGAGAATGAGCGTTTCGAGCGCAAGCTGGCTCGCGGATAGATCTTTGTTCCGAAGGTGAACAAGAAACGCAGGCACCTGCGCATGTGGCAAGGCGGCGAAGTGTCCCTTCTTCTTCGGTTGCCGAGGCAAGCCTTTCGAGATTGATCGGATCGGCGCCTCAGTGTCGCGAAAGCCGTTGGAAAAGGACCAGTCAAGCACGGTGCCGATCCGCTGTCGTACGCGCCGCGCAGTCTCCGGAATTTCGAGCCATATTGGGGCTAAAACATCGCGTATGAGAGGCCCATCGATCTTGTCGACCTTGAGCTTGCCGAGCTTGGGGAAGGCATAAAGCTCCAGCGTCTTGATCCACTGCTTGGTGTGCTTGCCGTTCTTCCAGCCCTTGATCATTTCGGCGTGTGCCTTCCTGGCGGCCTGTTCAAAGGTCGGAACAACCTTCGCAACCTTGCGACGCTCCTCAAGCGGATCGATGCCCGCTGCTGCGAGCTTCTTTGCGGCCGCCGCTTCGAGGCGTGCTGTCGGAGCGGGAACATAGCGAGCGTCGCCTAATCCGATATCGCGACGCGTGCCCTTGATCTGGATGCGAAGGACCCAGCTTTTGCCGCCGCTGGGCGAAATCTTCAGGTAAAGCCCGTCACCGTCGGCATACCGACCAGGCTCCTTGAGCCCTTCGATGATCGCCTTGGTGAGCTTTCCCATGCCCGAATCATAGCACGGCGTCGCCCGATGGTGAAGCCCACCCCCCTCTCTAGTCCCACACTCAGTCCCACATGACTTTTCGGAGGCAAGCGACCGTCGGCGAACACAAACGGAACTTTATTCTGTAATTTCTGATGGTTATTAGGATTTTTCGAGCTTCAGCGAACGCCGAAAAAGTGCAAAATGGCGGAGCGGCAGGGATTCGAACCCTGGATACGCTTTTGACGTATACTCACTTTCCAGGCGAGCGCCTTCGACCACTCGGCCACCGCTCCGCATGCTCTGGAGCGCAGGCCCCTAGCGGTGTCTTGCAGCTTTCGCAAGCCGCTGGGGGCCTGCGCTCCATCTTTAAGCGATTATGGGCGCGTCACTTGCGCCACTGCCCGCCGCCCGACCTCTTGTGCGCGGGAACTTTGCCTCAGATCAGCGCGTTCAATCGGCAACCCACATTTGGAGCATGCCATGATTCGCCTCGCCATTATCTGCCTTATCGTTGCCGGTGTTGCGGCCCTGCTGGGGTTCGGCGGCGTTGCAGGCGCCTTTGTCGGCATCGCCAAAATTCTCTTCTTCATCGCGCTGGGGCTGTTCGTCCTCTTCATCATCCTTGGGGTGATGGCGGGCAAGAAGGTCTCCAAGATGATCGACTGAGCGTTTAGCGCGCGAGCATCGCCTTTTGCCTGCGCCGCTGGACTGATGACCCAAAACCGATCGCCTCACGATATTTCGCAACCGTGCGCCGCGCGATATCGAAGCCTTTGTCGCGCAGCAGATCGACCAAAGTATCGTCGGAGAGGATAGCGCCCGGCTGCTCCCCCTCAATCAGCAGCCGAATCTGGCTTTTCACAGCCTCCGCCGATGCGGCCTCACCCCCATCAGCGGAGGCAATCGCGCTCGTGAAGAAGAATTTCAGTTCATAGGTGCCGCGCGGGCAGGAGAGATATTTGTTGCTCGTCACTCGGCTGATCGTGGACTCATGCAGCTCCACCTTCTCCGCCACCGCGCGCAACGTGAGCGGGCGCAGATGGGCGATGCCATGATGGAAGAAGGCCTCCTGCCGCTTCACAATCTCCTCGGTCACCTTCAGGATCGTGCGCTGCCGCTGGTCGAGCGCTTTGATGAGCCAGTTCGCGCTCGTCAGGCAATCCGTAAGCCACGCGCGTGAGGCCTTGTCCTTCGCCCCGCTCGCCAGCTGGCTGTGGTAGCGCTGGTTCACGAGCAGCCGCGGCAAGGTCGCGCCATTGATCTCGATCGCCCAGCCAGCTTTTGTCGGCAGCACGAAGATGTCCGGCACCACAATATTGGATCGATCGCCGCCATAAAGCAGGCCGGGCTTGGGATTATAGCTGCGCAGCTCGCGGATCATGTCCGCCATATCTTCCTCATCCACCCCGCAAATGCGGCGCAGCTGCGTGACCTGCCCCTTGGCGAGCAATTCCAGATTGTCGATCAGCGCCGCCATTGCGGGATCATAGCGGTCCGCCTCGCGCGCCTGGATCGCGATGCACTCCGCAAGAGTGCGCGCGCCAATGCCAGCCGGATCAAAGCTGTGGATTACTGCGAGCACAGCCTCCACCTCAGCGAGGGGGACACCAAGGCGATAGGCTGTCTCCAGCAAATTGCTTTCCAGATAACCCGCATCATCGATCTGACCGATAAGCTGGGTCGCGATGACCAACCGCATCCCGGCAAGCGTCGCGCCCGCCTGCTGCATCAGATGCTCATACAAGCCGATCTCCGGCGCGGCAAAGCTGTCGAAGTCCAGCCCATCCTCAGAGCCGCTGCCCTGTGAGGCAAGGCTGGACGATGCGCTCTGCGTTGCCCCGGAGCGATCGCCCGGCCCGTCGTCGATGAAGGTCTCGGCGGAATAATCCACGTCAAGCGGCGCATCATTGCCGCCCGCGCCGCGCTCGATGAGCGTGTCCGACGCCGCCTCAGGCCCGGAGCGTGGCTCGGCGCCTTCAACGGGCACCGCCTCTTCGCGCGCCGGCTGCGCCACCACATCGCCCGCTTCCAGCAGCGGGTTGCGCTCCAGCTCGCCGCCGATGAAGGTTTCCAGCTCCAGGTTGGAGAGCGCCAGCAGCTTGATCGCCTGCTGCAATTGCGGCGTCATCACCAGCGACTGGCTGTGCCGCAAGTCCAGACGGGGCGCGAGCGCCATGGTCAGTGCGCGCCGGTCAGTATGCCCGCCGCTCAGCCATCACAGCGAGAAACCTTCGCCAAGATAGAGGCGGCGCACATCAGCATTGGCAACCAGCTCGGCAGGACTGCCCGCAAACAGCACCTTGCCATCATAAATGATGCAGGCGCGATCCACGATTTCCAGCGTCTCGCGTACATTATGATCGGTGATGAGCACGCCGATGCCGCGCGTCTTCAAATCCTTCACCAGGTCACGAATGTCCGCGATGGAGAGCGGATCAATGCCCGCAAAAGGCTCATCGAGCAATACGATGGACGGGTTCGCCGCCAGTGCGCGGGCAATTTCGCAGCGTCGCCGCTCGCCACCGGAGAGCGCCATCGCCGAGCTGGTCCGCAGCCTTGCAAGACCGAAGTCCTCCAACAGCGTTTCCAGTTTTTCGGCGCGGGCGACCTTGTCCGGCTCGGCAAGCTCCAGCACGCAGAGGATGTTCTGCTCCACGGTCATGCCGCGAAAAATGGATGTTTCCTGTGGCAGATAGCCAAGTCCCAGGATCGCGCGGCGATACATGGGTAGCCCGGTAATATCATTGCCTTCCAGGATGATGCGCCCGGAATCCGGCTTCACCAGCCCCATGATGGAATAGAAACAGGTCGTCTTGCCCGCGCCGTTCGGCCCCAGCAGACCGACCACTTCGCCATGCCCAACTTCAAGGCTCACATCGGCCAGAACCGTGCGCTTGTCATAGCTTTTGGCGATGGAAATGACCTGGAGGCGATGCTCGCCCCCATTTTCGCTTGGCGCATCGGCACGCGGCGCATCGTGCAGCGGGGCGGCAAGATCACTCATGGTCGGCTCCTCGTCTCTGCTGCGTCGCCACATTTGCGTGCTGCGGTTGCTGGCACGTTATGCGGCAGACCGCAATCTCACATTGGCAGGAAAATTGCATGGAGCAGCGAATTGCGCACGTTGGACGTTACTGCCCGGAGCCCTGTCGCACCTTGAACGTGCCGGAAACGCGGCCACCCGATGTCGTGGTGCCCGGTGCAGAGCCCGAAGCAGAACCATCCACCGTCGAGCGCCCACTTACCAGATCGATCACGAGGCGCGAGCCGGACAGGCGATTGCCGCTCTGGTTGAGCTGCACATTGCCCACCAGCGTGATCAGCCGACGGTTGAGATCATAAATCGCAACCGATCCGCTCGCTCGCTCATTGCCGCGCGTCACGACGACGCCGCCCGACGCGTCCAGTCGGTCGATCTCGATGCCGCTGGCGTTATGATAAGCCACGGTGAGCCGCTGCGCCGTCATCCGCATGCCAGCCTGCGTCACCTGCACATTGCCGGTCACGACAACCCGGTCGGCGCGATCTTGCACCTCGATGCGGTCGGCGGAGAAATCCACCGGCGCGCGAGTGTCATGGCCGCTGAGCACCTGCGCATCGGCGGTGTCGCCAAGCAGGGGCAGCATTGCAAAGCCAAGCCCAAGGCTGGCGGCGACAAGAATAAGCGGGGTGCGCATCAACGTCGCCATTACCGTGCTAATTGCTCCATGCGCAAGCGGGCGTTGCCTTGCAGCGTCACTGTTCGCGCTTCCAGATCGGCTTCGAGGTGATCGGCGCGAAATGTGCCCGCTGGCATGCGCCCTTCGACACTGCCTCGGCTGCGCAGATCGCGCTGCGTCAGGCTGATATCCACATCGCGCGTCGTCAGCCGATAGCCACCCGCCTTCTCGAACTGGATGGGGCCTACGATCGCGATGGTTTCGCGCTCCATATTATAAGCGCCCTGACGCGCGGTGACGACCGCGCCGCCATTGTCCATCTGCATCCGCGCCTCCAGCTCATTGAGCTCGACGGTGGGATTCACCGAATTGCGCTGCAGGGCAGAGCCAGCGCGGAGTGAGAATGGACGGCCATTGGCGTCTTCCCCGCGATACAAGGCTTCCGTCACTTTCAGCCGCTCGCTCGCCACATCCACCTTATTCTTGTCGAGCACGAAGCTGACTTCGGTCTGATGCAGAAAAGGCGCTGCCAGCAGGAACGCGCCGAGCAGCGCCGCGCAAATCGGCAACATCCGCTTGAGCAGGCGAATCATGAAATCATGCTGGCCGCCAGGCGCCGCCCAATGCTGGCGCTTGCTCAGCTCCGCGCTGGCGAGCGCAGAGGGCGCCAGCTCATAACCGGCAGGAATATTGGCGCGGCGGCTTTTACGCATGGGCGAAAATGTCAGTCTCCGGCCAACCGGCAAGATCGAGCATCGCGCGGTGCGGCAGGAAATCGAAGCAGGCCTTTGCCAACTCCGTGCGGCCCTCGCGCGCGAGGCGCACATCCAGATGGGCCATGAGTGCGTGCAGATAACGCACATCCGATGCGGCATAATCGCGCTGCGCATCGCTCAGCACCGGCGCGCCCCAATCGGAGCTTTGCTGCTGCTTGCTGACTTCCACGCCCAGCAATTCGCGCACGATTTCCTTCAGGCCGTGCCGGTCGGTATAGGTCCGCACAAGGCGCGAGGCGATCTTGGTGCAATAGACCGGTGCTGCCAGCACGCCCATATAATGTTGGAGCGCGGCGATATCGAAGCGGCCGAAATGGAACAATTTGAGCCGATTCGGGTCCGCGATCACGGCGCGCAGATTGGGCGCGGCATAGTCGCTTCCGGGTGCGAAACGGACGAGATGCTCATCGCCTCCACCATCGCTAATCTGGACGAGACACAGGCGATCGCGCGGCGTGATCAGCCCCATCGTCTCGGTATCGATTGCAACGGGGCCTTGCGCGAGCACGCCTGCGGGGAGGTCTTCTTCATGGAGATATACGGTCATTGCGCTTCCTTAGACGGATGTCGGCGCAAGGGAAACCTCCGTGCGATTCTCTTCAGTCACAGCGTTGATTTTGGGAGACAGCGACCGCACTAAGGCAAACATTGTGTTAAACCGCGCAATATTCGGCGCTTTTGCGACGAAAAACGCCCAAAATCATTCGCGCTTGCTTTTAAACAACGTTATAGCGAAACTCGGCTGAATGTGGCTTTGGCCGAGTCCCCGTGCGTGTCGTCCGGCAGGGGTACGAAGTGAGCGTGGACGAGCGAAAGTGAATAACAGGGCATGAGTTTTGATAGAGGGCGCCGCGGGCGCGGCAAAGACAAGCGTGACGGTTTTGGTGAACCTGAAGGCGGCGGCTATGCAGACTTCAGTGGTGGCGGCGGCGGTTTCGGCGCTCCCCGTGGTGGCGGTGATCGCTTCGGCGGCGGTGGCGGCGGCAATTATGGTGATCGTGGCGGCTTCGGCGGCGGAATGCCTGCCCAGGTCGGTGGCGAAGGCTCCGGCACTGTAAAAATCTTCAACGGAGAAAAGGGCTTCGGCT
>CAMLFF010000036.1 GCA_946479185.1 uncultured Sphingobium sp. | reverse complement strand
CATCACACGCCTCATGACCTTCCGCCACGGGGGCGGCCAGCAGCCGGTCGAGCAGCATGAGCGGCAGATTGTCGACCGTCTCCCAACCCGCATCCTCCAATGTGCGCAGGCTCGTGGATTTGCCCGCGCCAGAAAGGCCGGTGACGATCAAGATTCTTTTGCGGGCGTCCGGGGCTTGGCTCATGCGCCCTCATCCCCCAGCAACAGGCGCAACGCCCATTCAACCTTGATGGGTGCCGATGCTTCCAGCCCCGCCAGCAGGACGAGCGGAAGCTTATGCCCGGCTAGCGTCATCGTGGCGTCGGGCTGTGGCATACGCTCGGGTCTGTCTTCCAGTTGAACGGCCAGTCTGGCCAGTACGGCGCCCGCAGGTGCCACGAGGTCCGGGCCAATCTTTCGCATATCGATTATGCCTAAGTGGCGGATTTCCATTCGTTCTGCAATGTTTGCCGGAGCGCTGAGCAGCAATCCACCGTCTCCTGACGACACATATGTATAATCGTCGCTGATCAGCCGCGCGCCGCGATCGATCAGCCTGAGTGCAAGATCGGATTTGCCTGAACCACTCGGCCCCATGATGAGCACGCCATGACCGCCGATTGCTACGCTGGTGGCGTGGATGATTTGAGCAGGCGTGTCGGGCGTCATGGCTCTTCAGCCCTTGATTGGTCCGCCGGATGCTCATCGGGCGTGGATATGGGCGAGCGGGGCAGGGTGACGACAAAGCGCGCGCCGCTTTTGCCGTTTGGCCGATCCTCGACATGGATATTGCCATGGTGGCTATCGAGAATCGTGCGGACAATCGCCAGCCCAAGGCCGCTATGTTTGCCAAAGCCGTCCCGCTCCGGTCGCACGCTGTGGAAGCGCCGGAAGATGGCTTCGCGCTCGTCGGGCGGAACACCGGGGCCGTCATCCTCCACGGCGATTTCCGCCATTTTGTCCTTCGGCGTCACGATCAGCCGAACCCGGCCACCCTCCGGTGAGAAGGAGCGGGCGTTATCGACCAGATTTTCGATCACGCGCGTCAGCTTCTGCGGATCGCCGGTCACAAACAAATTGCCCCGTGATGGCCCGGAATAGCTGCACTTCACCTCGGGCGCACCGCGACGAGGCGATTGGCTGCGCGCGATCCGCCCGACCATCTGGCCAAGGTCGATCTCTTCGAAGGGAACGCGCGAAAGCTGTGCATCGATCCGCGTGGCCTCGGCAATGTCCGTCACCAGCCTGTCGAGCCTGCGCACATCATCCTGCGCGATATCCAGCAGTTTTGTCTGGAGGGCCGGGTCCTTGATATGGGCGAGTCCATCCAGTGCCGAGCGAAGCGACGCAATCGGGTTTTTCAGCTCATGGCTGACATCAGCGGCGAAGGCGTCCGTAGCGTCAATCCGCTGGCGCAGGGCCTGGCTCATGTCCGATATGGCGCGGGCAAGCATGCCGATCTCGTCGCGTCGCTCCGGCAGCCGGGGCACGATGACCTCCCGCGCCCGGCCCAGACGGACTCGCACAGCAGCGCGGGCGAGCCGCCGCAATGGCAGTACGATTGTCCTGGCGAGGAACAGGGAAAGCAGCACGGACATGATGATCGCTGCCCCGAACACGAGGCTGATCCGCAGGCGCTCGGCCCTCACAATATCGGTGATATCCCGCGTGTTGATGGTAGCGAGCAGCACCTGGCCCGCGCTCGCTCCGGTGAGCGGCCTCGCAACGCTAAGGAAGGGCGTGCGATCAGGCGCAAAGCGATAGGCTGCCACGGGCTTGCCCGTTCTTGCAGCGTCGCTTGCTTCCGGCCAGGCGTCGCGCCGATCCATTCGGGGCTCGCTCACATAAGGCGGGCGGGTGGCGAGGGCGATTGTCTCAACGATCCGGTCGAGTCCACGCGCGACTTTGATATGGGGAGGGTCGCGCTCCGGATCGCGCAGCACATAGGTTGGTGACGCGAGCGCGAAGCTGTCCGTTCGCTTCTCCCCAGCCGGTCCATAGATGCGCAAGCGAAGCCTCGTCGTCTTGGCAGCGCGCAGCAGCAGCGCGATATGGTCGCGAGGATTTGTCGCCTCGAGCGTGGTGGCGATGAGGGCCGCCTCTCGCCCGGTCGTGACCAGTCGGCCATCGATCAGGCGAGCGCGATAACTGTCCAGATAGAAGAAACCGCCCGCAAGAATAGCGAGCGCAAAGATATTGACCGCCAATATGCGGCGCGTGAGCGAAATGCGGGTCGTCCATTCACCACCACCATGCCGCTCATCACTCTTCGTTGAAGCGATATCCGGCGCCATATAATGTGTCTATCGCGTTGAATTCTGGGACGACTTCGCGGAATTTTCGGCGCAGGCGCTTGATGTGGCTGTCGATCGTCCGGTCATCGACGTAGATGTCATCCTGATAGGCCGCATCCATCAACTGGTTGCGCGTCTTCACGATGCCGGGACGCTGCGCCAGCGCCTCAAGAATCAGGAATTCCGTGACGGTCAGCGAGACCTGCTTGCCGTCCCAATCCACGCGATGGCGGGCCGGGTCCATCACCAGCCTGCCGCGTGTGATGGCATCGGGCTGGTCGCCCTGCGCCCCTTCCACACTCTGCGGCAGCGCCGCGCGGCGCAACAGGGCACGGACTCGTGCGATCAGGAGTCGCTGGGAGAAGGGCTTGGCGATATAATCATCCGCACCCATCGCAAAGCCGAGCGCCTCATCCAACTCATCGGTCTTGGATGTGAGGAAAATGAAGGGCAGGCTGCTTTTCTCACGCAGGCGGCGCAGCAACTCCATCCCATCCAGATTGGGCATCTTGATATCGCACACCACGATATCGGGCGGATTATCGATCAGGGCGCTTAGCGCTGCATTGCCATCCGAATAAAGCCGCGTGAGGAAACCTTCAGCAATCAAAGCGATGCTGAGCGAGGACAGGATGTTGCGGTCATCATCGACCAGGGCGATCGAAGCGCTCATCGAGCCTATGCGCCAACTCAAGAATTGCAGGGCCTCCCGACTAGACCAACCAGTCTGCCTGCGCAACATGGCCTTGCCAAAAGGCGGCTTGGCGCAGGGCTGATGCGTACTTTAACAGAGGTTGTAGACATTCTGTGCCAAAGTGCGGCGGTGCAGCATGCCAGATGTTTGACGCTGGGCGGTCAACCGCCTATGCGCGAAATCACGATTGTTGTTAGCAATAACCATTTCGCGCAGAGGCTGGGCCGCTCAAGCACCACCCATGCGCATACTTAGGAGATAGATGTGCAGGTTAAACCTTCTTTCGGTTTGACAGACCAGGGCATTGCGACGTCAGCCGACGTCAAATGGAACCTCCTCACGGCGCCGCTCGTCGAAGAAGCCCTGCGCAATGGCGAAGGCATTCTTGCCAAGGATGGCCCGCTTGTCGTTGAAACCGGCAAGCACACTGGCCGCAGCGCCAAGGACAAGTTCATCGTGCGCGATGCCACCACCGAAGACACGGTGAGCTGGGGCGACGTGAACGTGCCGATGACGCCCGAGCAGTTTGCTCTGCTCAAGGCCGATTTCTTCGCCGCCTTGAACGAAAAGAAGCAGCTCTATGTTGCTGATCTCTTTGGTGGATCGCAGCCTGAGCACCGCGTGAATGTGCGCGTGATCAATGAATTTGCCTGGCACAATCTGTTCATCCGCACGCTCTTGGTGCGCCCTGAGCGCGACGAGCTGGCCAGCTTTGCGCCAGAGTATACGATCATCGATCTGCCGACGTTCCGCGCCGATCCAGCAAAATATGGCTGCCGGTCGGAAACGATCATCGCGGTCAACTTCTCCGAGAAGCTGATCCTGATTGGCGGCACGGCTTATGCTGGCGAGATGAAGAAGTCGGTCTTCTCCATCCTCAATTATCTGCTGCCGGCCAAGGGCATCATGCCGATGCATTGCTCTGCCAATATCGGCCCCAATGGCGATACGGCGGTGTTTTTTGGGCTTTCCGGCACCGGCAAGACGACGCTTTCGGCTGATGCCAGCCGGACGCTGATCGGCGATGACGAGCATGGCTGGTCCGATACCGCAGTCTTCAACTTCGAGGGTGGCTGCTACGCCAAGATGATCCGGCTTTCCGCTGAGGCTGAGCCTGAGATTTTCGCGACCACCAAGCGCTTTGGCACGGTGCTGGAGAATGTCGTGATTGACCCCGAGACCCGTCAGATCGATCTGGACGATGATTCGCTGGCTGAGAATAGTCGCGGCTCTTACCCCATCGAGTTCATCCCCAATGCCTCGGCAGACAATCTCGGCCCCGTTCCCAAGAACATCATCTTCCTGACTGCGGATGCCTATGGCGTGCTGCCTCCGATCGCGCGGTTGACGCCCGATCAGGCGATGTATCACTTCCTCTCGGGCTACACCGCCCGCGTGGCTGGCACGGAAATCGGCGTGACCGAGCCGCAGGCGACCTTCTCGACCTGCTTCGGCGCGCCCTTCATGCCGCGTCGTCCGAGCATTTACGGAAACCTGCTCAAGGAGCGGATCGCCAAGGGTGGCGTGAAGTGCTGGCTGGTCAATACAGGTTGGACCGGCGGCAAGGCGACCGATCCCGGTATCAAGCGCATGCCCATCAAAGTCACGCGCGCACTGCTCAATGCTGCGCTCGATGGCAGCCTGAACGATGCCGAGTTCCGCATCGATCCAAGCTTCGGCTTTGAAGTGCCTGTTGCGGTTGGCGATATCGACCCCAACATGCTCGATCCGCGTGCTGCCTGGAGCGACAAGGCGCGCTATGACGAGACGGCGGCCGAACTGGTCCGCAAGTTCGTCGCGAACTTCGCCCAGTTCGAGAATGACGTGGATGCTTCGGTTCGTGACGTAATGACCGTCGCTGCCTAATCCTTGATCCACCAGCGCTGACTTTCTGGCGGCGGCATCTCATGATAGAGTTGCCGCCGTCGGCATGTCCGGCGGCTTTACCGGGGACTGATCATGAGCATTTTAAACGGCCTGTTGGGCAATCTCGATGAGCTGGGCGCCAAGCTTGGCCTGCCTGCCGACAAGGTGCAGGGCCTTGTGCAAACTGTGCAGGACAAGATGGCCCATGGCGGCGACATGATGTCCGCGGTCACCCAGGCTGCGCATGAGCATGGCGTTTCGCTCGACAGCCTCAAGGACTTGCTCGGCAATGGCGGTGCGCAAGATATGCTCGGCAAAGTCACTGCTGCGCTCGACAAGGATGGCGACGGCAATCCGCTCAATGATCTGGGTGATCTGGCCAAGGGCTTTTTCGGCAAGAAATAGCGCGCGCGCGGCAATCGAGCATCTCGATCTGCCGCGTGAAGCCCTGTGCGGGTTAGCTCAACTCTTTGACGGGGTAGGCGACAATCAATGTCGTACCATCCACGCCCGCAATCATCATATGCGCGCCGATCTCGGCATCGGGCCCGGTTGCTTGCCAGCTGCTGTCGTCGACCCGCACGCGGCCTTGCCCGTGAACGATGGTTTCCGTCACGATGACCGATCGCCCCATCATGCGGGCGGTCTTGTCGTTCAGCATGGTGTCTGTCGGCTCCACTGGCCGGGCGAGATACCAAAGCCTCCCGCCACTCACGCTAAGCGCCGTAAAAATGGCGAAGGCGAGCACCTGAAATGCCTCGCCGATTGGCAGCAGCAGCGTCAGGCCAGCCGTCAAGGCAGCAGCCAGCGCCAGCCAGATCAGGAACACGCCCGGCGCGATGATCTCGCCAATGGCCAGCACGACAGCCACAATGCCCCACAGGACGGAATGATGAAGCCCGTCGAACATGGTGCTCAGCTCGTCTTCGTGCGTGGCAGGCCGGAGGCTGGCGTTGTACGCGCCGCAGCACTGTCATCCCCAAAGGCTTCCTTCGCCAATTGGCCGATGCCGCCCAAGGTGCCGATCAGCTGTGTCGCCTCGACCGGGAACAGGATCGTCTTGGCGTTGGGCGAGGTCGCGAACTTCTCGACGGCTTCGACATATTTTTGCGCGATGAAATAATTGATCGCCTGCGCATTGCCGTTGGAGATTGCGAGGCTAACCATCTCGGTCGCCTTCGCCTCGGCCTGCGCCTCACGCTCGCGGCCCTCGGCTGCCCGGAAGGCAGCTTCGCGTTGACCCTCGGACTGGAGAATGCGCGCCTGCTTCTCACCCTCGGCACGGAGGATTTCTGCGCTCTTGAAGCCCTCGGCATCCAGAATATTGGCTCGCTTTTCGCGCTCGGCCTTCATCTGGCGGCCCATCGCATTCACAATGTCTTGCGGCGGGCGGATGTCCTTGATCTCGACGCGCGTGATCTTCACCCCCCAGGCATTGGTCGCGTGATCCACAACGCTCAACAAACGCGCATTGATCTCGTCACGTTTGGAGAGTGTCTCATCCAGATCCATCGACCCCATGACGGTGCGCAGATTGGTGGTGCAAAGCTGCATCAGGGCAATTTGAAGATCGCTCACTTCATAAGCGGCCTTGGCGGCATCCAGCACCTGGAAGAAGACCACGCCATCAACAGCAACCATCGCATTGTCGCGCGTGATGATTTCTTGCGATGGAACATCGATGACCTGCTCCATCATATTGATTCTACGGCCAACACGATAGAAGAAGGCAGGGTATAGGTTAAACCCCGGCACAGCGACCTCGGTAAATTTGCCGAACCGCTCGATAGTGTAACGATAGCCTTGCCGCACGATCTTGATGCTGGCGAAAAGATAGAAGATCACCAGAACGGCGATGAACAGCGTGAATGTAATCAGGTCCATGCCGATAGCCTCCTGTGCTTTGGGCCGCTACTATGACCGCACAGGATGCTGCCGGAAAGCAGAATCGGCGGCTAATCAGGGGATCGACATGGGAAATGGCGCATGAGAGCAGATAGGCGGACCACAGATCAGGAGATGCCGCTGCGATTGGTGCGGTCCATGCTGTTCGTTCCAGCGTCTCGCCCACGCGCGATCGAGAAGGCAAGAACGCTCGACTGCGATTTCATCATCCTCGATCTTGAAGATTCGGTGCTGCCGGAAGATCGCAACAAGGCACGGCAAGCCGCCGTTGATGCCGTGCGCGCCGGTTTCGATGGCCGACCCTGCGCTATCCGCATCAATGCAGAGGGGCGGACCGATCATGGGCTGGACATGGTCGCCGTGCGCGCCGCCGCACCGCCCTATGTCATTCTCCCCAAGGTCATCGAGGCGCGGCAGGCGCATGACACGCATCTGGTGACGCAACGTCAGGTCATCGCCATGATCGAAAGTCCGGCGGGTCTGGTGAATGCTCATAAGATTGCCAATGATCCCGGCGTCATGGCGCTCATCGCTGGCACCAATGATCTGCGCCGGGGCCTTGGCATTCCGCCGGATGCGCCGCGCAGCGCCTTTTCATTCGCGCTCCAGTCCATCGTGCTTGCGGCGCGCGCAAACGGCGTTGCTGCCTTTGATGGGGTTTACAATAATCTGGAGGATCCAGGGGGCCTGACGCTGGAATGTGAAGAAGGTCGCCAGATGGGCTTCGATGGCAAGTCGATCATTCACCCCAGCCATATCGACATCACGAACAGTGCATTTTCGCCCAGCGGTCCTGCGGTGGAGCAGGCCCAAGCCCTTGTGGAAGCCTTTACCGGCGGCGCACAGCGCTATGATGGCCGGATGATCGAGGCGATGCATGTCGAGGAAGCCAAGGCGATTATCGAGCGGTCCTCACGCCTGCGCGATCATAAAAGCGCAAAAGACGCCGGTTAAAGCGCATAAACGCAGTGGATTGCGCACTTGTTTGGCACTCACGCACACACCCCTAGCGGTGTGGGGTGGAAATGGTTACATGGGCCGCCACTGATTCCCCCTGCGGGGGTCCTCAAGACCAGGTGGCGATTGCATGGACATTAGGCTCGGCCTCACTTTCGATGATGTGCTCCTCCAGCCGGGGGCCTCCGATGTGCTGCCAAGCCAGGCTGATGTGTCCACGCGGGTAAGCCGCGACATCTCGCTCAACATTCCGATACTCTCCTCCGCAATGGATACCGTGACCGAGGCCGATATGGCGATCGTCATGGCGCAGCTTGGCGGCCTTGGCGTGTTGCACCGCAATCTCTCCATTGAAGAGCAATGCGCCGCAGTCCGCGCCGTGAAGCGCTTCGAGAGCGGTATGGTCGTCAATCCGATCACCATTCGCCCCGAGCAGACGCTGGCCGAGGCGCAGGCGCTGATGGCGCGGCACAAGATCAGCGGCATTCCCGTGGTCGAGGCGTCGGGCAAGCTGGTCGGCATCCTTACCAATCGCGATGTGCGCTTTGCGGAAAATCCCGCCCAGCCCGTGCGTGAACTGATGACGCATGAGAATCTCGCCACCGTCAGCACCGGCGTGTCGCAGGAAGAAGCGCGTCGGCACTTACACCAGCGCCGCATCGAGAAGCTGCTGGTCGTGGACGATGCCTTCCGCTGCGTTGGCCTCATCACGGTGAAGGATATCGAGAAGGCCGTTACCTATCCCAAGGCCACCAAGGATGAGACGGGGCGACTGCGCGTCGCTGCGGCTACCACCGTGGGCGACAAGGGCATCGAGCGCACTGAAGCGCTGATCGACGCGGAATGCGACCTCATCGTGCTGGATACCGCGCATGGCCATTCGAAGATGGTGCTCGAAAGCGTCGAGCGCATCCGCAAGCTTTCCAACCGCGTGCAACTGGTCGCGGGCAATGTGGCAACGGCTGCAGCAACCCGCGCGCTCATCGATGCAGGTGCTGATGGCGTGAAGGTCGGTATTGGTCCGGGCTCAATCTGCACCACGCGCGTTGTCGCGGGCGTTGGCGTGCCACAGCTCACGGCGATCATGGACGCAGCGGAAGAGGCGATGAAGAGCGGCATCCCGGTGATCGCCGATGGCGGCCTGCGCACCTCAGGCGATGTCGCCAAGGCGCTTGCCGCTGGCGGCGCTGCCGTGATGATCGGCTCCATGCTGGCTGGTACGGAAGAAGCGCCGGGAGAAAGCTTTCTTTATCAAGGCCGTGTTTACAAAAGCTACCGCGGCATGGGATCGGTTGGCGCCATGGCACGCGGATCGGCAGACCGCTATTTCCAGCAGGATATCAAGGATCAGATGAAGCTCGTGCCAGAGGGCATTGAAGGTCAGGTGCCCTATAAAGGCCCTGCGCGCGATGTGATCCACCAGCTGGTCGGCGGCGTGAAAGCGGCCATGGGCTACACGGGCAGCCGGACGATCCCGGAACTGCAAGAGCGTGCCCAGTTCGTGCAGATCACCAATGCCGGTCTCTCCGAGAGCCATGTGCATGATGTGACGATCACCCGCGAGGCGCCAAATTATCCCACGCGCTAATATCATCGTAGAGCCAGTCGTGATGGGCGTGGCCAAGTGACACCCGCCGCACGGGTTCAGGCTGCAATCGACCTGCTGGACCTCATCATCGCCGCAGCCCGCGACGATGGTCCCGCTGCAGACACGCTGATCGCGCGCTATTTCCGCGATCGCCGCTATGCGGGCTCGAAAGATCGGCGCGCCGTTCGCGAGCTCGTATATTCCGCGATCCGGACATTCGGAGACAGGCCAGACAATGGCCGCTCCGCGATGATCGGGTTAGCGCGTGATAATGAAGCGCTGGCAGCGCTCTTCGATGGCTCGGTCCATGCGCCCGCGCCGATCAGCGATGCTGAGGCCTCACCTGAAAAGACGCTGCTACCATCCTGGATTATCCCGCAATTTGCCTCGATCATCGATGAGGGTGAGCAAGTTGCATTGCTCGAGCGCGCGCCTCTGCACATCCGCGCAAATCCGGCGATTGCGAGCCGCGCTGCGCTGTTGACGCATTGGCCGGATGCGGTTGCGATCCCCGGCACGCGCAACGGCGTGGTGCTGCCCGCTGGCACGGATGTTGAGCATGACGCCGGCGCTGCAAAGCTGGCTGTGGAAATTCAGGACGCTGGCAGCCAGATCATATCCCAAGCCTGCGCCGTGAAGCCGGGCATGACCGTTCTGGACCTGTGCGCAGGCGCTGGCGGCAAGACGCTGGCCCTTGCGGTCGACATGGTCGATCAGGGCAGGCTGATCGCGGCCGATACCGTGCGGGATCGGCTCGCGCGCTTGCTGCCCCGCGCCGAGCGGGCAGGCTGTGCGAGCCTCATCGAGACGATGCTGCTTGATTCGGGCCGGGAGATGGAGGTGCTTGCGCCGCTCACCGGCCAATGCGACGTGGTGCTGATCGATGCACCGTGCAGCGGATCAGGCGTCTGGCGGCGCAATCCCGAAGCGCGGTGGCGCCTCACGCCTGCGCGTCTGGATCGCATCATCAGTCTTCAAGCCCGGCTGCTGCGCCTTGCTGCGCCATTGGTGAAGCCGGGCGGGCGGCTCGTTTATGCGGTGTGCTCGCTCATCGATCGGGAGGGCTCGGGCCAAGTCGAGCAGTTCCTGCGCGCCGACCCATCGTGGCAGACTGTCCACGCAGCCGGTGATGACCGCAAAGGCACCGAGTGGGGCGAAGGCGTGCTACTCACCCCAAAGCGTGATGAAACCGACGGGTTTTTCTTCACCGTTCTTGAAAAACCATGCTAGCGTCGCCCGTCATGGCGTCTGATACGCATGGAACTTTATGGGAGACGATCATGCGGTTCACCCCCGCCTCCATATTGCTCGCAACTGCATTTGCCCTGTCGGCAAGCAGCGGTCTCACCCAGAAGGCGGCTGAGAGCGCCTCAAATCCGCGCGCGATGGAATGGGTTGCAAAAGGCAAGGTCGCCCAAGCCGCTGGCAAATATGAGCAGGCGCGTGATGCGTTCGAGACGGCTCTGTTGCTCGCCCCGCGCGATAGCAGCATCTACATGGAGCTGGCCAAGATCGCGCGCGCCGAGAAGCTGCCCGGCAAGGCAATCCGCTATTATGGTCGCGTGTTGGAACTCCAGCCTAATAATCAGCTTGCGCTGCAGGGCGAGGGGCTGGCGATGATGGAAAAGGGCGCGACGGAAAGCGCGCGTGAAGCACTCGCCAAGCTGCGCACCGTCTGCAAAACCAGCTGCGCCAGCGCTGAGCCACTTGTGGCGGCAATCGCTGCAGGCGCTCCCAAGGTCGCTGCCGCGCAACCAGCGGCCGCCAAGCCCACCACGTCCGAGCAGTAATTGCGCATCAAGTGAGCGCCGACTTCAGGCGCTCAGCAATTTTGCGACCGAGACGAAATCTTGCACGCTCAGGGTTTCGGCGCGTCGGCTCTCATCGATGCCGGTAGCAATCAGCGCGTCCAGTGCGCCCGGCATCGCCTTGAGGCTTTGACGCAGCATCTTGCGGCGTTGACCAAATGCCGCTGCTGTCAGCTTCGCCAATATCCGCACATCCACGCCCTCGGGCGCCGGGATCGGCACGATATGCACCACGGCGGACATCACCTTGGGCGGCGGCGTGAATGCGGAACGATGGACTTTCATCGCGATGCGCGCTGTGCAGCGCCATTGGGCCAGCACCGCGAGCCGCCCATAGGCATCGCTGCCCGGCTGCGCGATGATCCGCTCGGCCACCTCGGCCTGAAACATCAACGTTGCCGATTTCCACCAAGGGAGCCAGTCGCTCTCCAGCCAATCGACCAGCAGTGCCGTGCCGATATTATAAGGCAGGTTCGAGACGATATGAGCGGGGCCGCCGCACGCCTTCTGCGCGTCGACCTTGAGAGCATCATCATCGATCACGTGCAGCATTCCAGGGAAAGCATCGGCAAGCTCGGCGAGGGCAGGCAGGCAGCGGGCATCGCGCTCGACAGCGGTCACCTCGCCACCAGCACGCAGCAATGCGCGCGTGAGGCCGCCCGGTCCCGGTCCCACCTCGAACACCCGCTCGCCAGCCAATGAACCAGGGATCGCTGCGATCCGGTCCAGCAATTGCTCATCGAGGAGGAAATTCTGGCCCAGCGCTTTGCTCGCGCGCAGGCCATGCGTCGCGATAACCTCGCGCAAGGGTGGGAGCATGACCATGATGCTTAGCTCGGCTCGAGCCAAGTGCGGCGATTAAGCTCTGCATCGCGCGCCATGCGGATGGCGGCAATCATCGACTCGGCAAAGGCGAGGTTCTTGCCCGCAATATCATAGGCGGTGCCATGATCGGGCGATGTGCGCACGATGGGCAGGCCCAGCGTGATGTTCACGCCATCATCGAAGTGCAGCGCCTTGATCGGGATGAGCGCCTGGTCATGATAGCAGCATAAGGCGGCATCGTAGCGCTCGCGGGCACGAGGCGCGAACATGGCGTCCGCTGCATATGGCCCGCTAATGTCCATGCCTTCATCACGCAATTGGGCCAGCACCGGCTCGATCAGCACCTGCTCTTCATCGCCCAGCGTCCCGCTTTCCCCGGCATGCGGGTTCAGGCCAGCCATCGCCAGGCGCGGATTCTCGATGCCGAACAAGCGCTTGAGCCCCCGCACGGTCGCAAGAGCGCGGTTGCGGATCAGCGAGGCAGTGAGCGCTGCCGGAACCGCATGAAAGGGAATGTGGATGGTAAGCGGCACAACGCGAAGCGACGGCCCGGCCAGCATCATCACGACATTTTCCCGCGACACGCCACAACGCTCGGCCACAAATTCGGTTTGCCCCGGATGGCTGAAGCCGACCTGCGCAAGCTGAACCTTTGACACGGGCGCCGTCACCAAGGCGCTGGCGCTTTCCGCACGCACAAGTCCGGTGGCGGCCTCCAGCGATTGAAACGCACAGCGCGCGCCATCCAATGTCGGCAGCCCGGGTATGAGCTCGCCGCAGTCGGCGACCTGCAGGCAAGGCAAGGCGGAGCCGAACACACCGTCTGCCTCTTCCGGATCGTCAATGCGCTGGACGGGACCATCCCACACAGCCTTAATCGCCGCCGCGTCTCCCACGACGAAGAAGGTCGGCAGTTGCGCAACCTCCCGTGCCGCCCAGGCCTTTGCGGTAATTTCCGGGCCTATGCCGGCCGGATCACCAAGCGAAATGGCGATCGGGCGCGGCAGCGTCGGCAGAGATTGTACGGAGGTCTCGCGATCAATTATAGTCGATCACCGCGTCGCGTCGCAGATCGCGCAGATAGGTGCGGGCCCGCTTGTTGACGCGATCCTCTTCCATTTGAGATTGAATCTGCTCGAACGAGGGGGCGCTGGTGTCCGCCGGATCATCACGTCCGCACAGAATGAGTGCGCGCACGCCCTCAGTGGCCGAGCCGAATGGCGGCGTTGATTCGCCGACATTCAAGGCGAGAATGATCGACTGCAATTGCGGTGGCAGATTGCGGGCCTGAATATCATTCTCGACCACCGTCGCGCCGATCTTCGAGGCGAGATCGGCCACGGCGCCGCAACCCTGCAGATTTTGCAGCGCGGT
The DNA here is from genome assembly GCA_946479185.1 of uncultured Sphingobium sp. The sequence goes on along the minus strand of CAMLFF010000036.1, from coordinate 3,511 downwards.
TCCGAATTCCGTGGCACGCTTTTGCGCCTGCGCCGCTGTCGTTCCCGCCGGGAAGTCGATGGCGAGCTGCTTGAGGCTCAACACGGCATCGCGCGCATCTGCGGTGAGCACCTGACGCTTGTCGCTCAGATAAACAAGCGAGTAGCCGCCCGGCACGCCGATGGGGCCAGCAATTTGCCCGACGGCAAGCTGCTGCGCTGCGGCTGCCAGTTCATCCGGCAATTGCGCAGCGCGCACCCAGCCGAGATCGCCGCCAACAGCAGCCGTCGAGGCTTCAGAATATTGCCGCGCATAAGCCTGGAAAGAGCCGCCCTTGCGGATCTGGTCCATGATCTGCTCGGCGTTTTTCAGCACGGCGGCGCTATTTTCCGGCGTCGCTGAGAGATAGATTTCGCCGATATGGAACTCTTCCTTGCCCTTGGCGGCCTGTAGGCGCTCTACAACGCCCTTCACCTCATCCTCGGAAACGTTCACATAAGGCTGAACTTCGCGGCGCAGCAGTCGGCTCCACGCGACTTCACCCTCGATCTGGCGCTTGATGCTCCGCTCGGATGAGCCCTGCGTTGCCAGATATTTGGTGAAGTTCTCAGGCGTGTATTTGAAGTTCGCGGCCACACGGGCATAGTTTTCAGCCAGCTCGGCAGGGGGTACGCGAATATCTTTGCGCGCCGCTTCCTGAATTTGCAGCGTTTCATCGATCAGGTTGCGCAGCACCTGCAAGCGCAGCCGGTCACGCTCTTCATCGCTCACCTTGCCACCATTGGCGAGCACGACCAGCGCCAGACGTTGATCCACGTCCGTCTGCGTAATCACTTCGCCGTTGATCAGCGCCGTCGCGGTGCGGACGTTGGGGTCACGCTTGCCAAAGAGCGTCACGGAATCCGGAATATCCAGCGCCGAGCTCGGTCCTGCGGCTGCCTCTTCCTGCTGTGCCGATTCCTGCGGCGCTGGCTCGGTCTGCGCGCTGGCGCCACCTGTCAGCATCACTGTCGCCAGCAGGCCCGTCGCGATACCGGCGAGCATATATGTTGTGAAACGGGGAGACATCCTTTTCACGCTGTTCACGTCAATCAAACTGCTCTCCATTCAGAAGCCTGCGATCCGCCAGAGGATCGCCAAGTCTGCACCGGCGGATATGGCTTTGCGGCTTAACCAAGGCTGAGCAGACCTCGCCATGACGAAGCCGCACTGCCTGCCAAGCGCACGTCTTTACAGACCCAGATTCTTAAATACCAGTCGCAGCTGAAAGGAATTGCCGCGCCGGGCATCACCAACGGTCTGATAGTCGCGCCGCCAGCTCAATCCCATCTCCACGCAGTCATCCTCGTAGGAGACGCCGAAGCGGTGCCGAACGGGCTCAAAGCCGGAAAGCTGGCTTGTCGGATCGTCCGCCTTGCCGGTGAGATCGATGTTCGTCGAGCCGTAAACCGACCAGAATTTCGCGAAGGCGACACGCGCGGCAAGGCGAATTTCCTGCACGTCGCGCAAATCCTCAACGCCGCTGGTAATGTTCCGGTTAAGCCGCAAATAGCCCACTTCAACATAGGTTTTGCGTGAGCCGACCGTGGCCTCAATCTCGTTACGGCGAACGGCGAGATTGTCCTTATCCACCCGGTAGCGGTGCGTGACCGCGAGGAAATCCTTGTAGCGCACCTGCGTGCGGCCAACGATGTCGGACAACCGATCGGCGAGGCCGGTGCCATTTGGCAGCACCGAAATGTCGCGATCAAGGCGATAGCTTTGGCCGACCGTCGCATCGAGCGAGAAATTCGGGCGGTCGAGGCGATAATCAAAGCCGTAGGTGATCCGGCTCGAATCCTCAAAGCGATCATAGCCGGGGAAGCGATTGAGCGCGAAGAGGTTTGAATCCTCAAGGTCGATGGCGCGGGCATCTTCATTGGGGACGCGCAGGTTAGACATGCGCGGCGCCGCAACGAACTGCACGCGCGGGACGATCCGTTGCGTGCCGCCAAAGGCATTCCCGATGAAGGCCCAGCGGGCGTCCAATGCCAGCGCCGCGATGCCGCGTGCCTGCCAGCCGGGGTCGCCGCGATAGATGACCGTCGGCGAGAGATTATTTTGCGCGCTATGATAGACGTCGCCACGCGCATAACCGGTCAGGCTGATTTCCTGCCCCATCTTGGTGAGCGTGCTCTTGGACCACGTCGCGGCCAGGAAGGCGCGCTGTGTATCCTGCCCGTCCGTGCGCAGGATAGAGAGGCTGTTTGCTTGCAACTGCAACTGGCCGCCCACCAATGGGTCTTTCATACGCAGCCGATAGTCGATCGCCGGGATGGCGACCGGGACTTGCCCGCTCGTATTGCCTGCCCTCAAAGATTGAAAAGCCCAGCCCGCGATTGAGAAATAACTGTTCGTACCAATGCGCTCGAGATTGATCGTGGAGCGCAACCGATCCTCATGGCTGATGTCATAGCGGTTGAGGAATGTCCGGTCGGTCACATAGCGCCCCGAGCCGGAGAGTGACCAATTGGGATCGAACTGGAACTTGCCGCTCGCAGCGATATATCCGCGCAGCTTCTCCGTCGAAGCAGTGATCGTCGGATCGGCGACCGGCGTGACAGAGCTCACCGTGCCATAAGCCGTGACTTGGTAAGCGCCGCGCGAGAGCAGCGCCCGGTAATTGGCAGACACCATCGGCAGCACCGCACTGTAAACATGCGGCGTAATCGTCAAATCGCGATTGGGCGAGAGGCGCCAATAATAGGGAATCGCAAATTCCGCACCGTTGCGGCGATCATAACCAATGATCGGCAGCAGCAGGCCTGACCCGCCACTATTGCCAATGCTGTGCCGCAGGCCGGGCAGGGGGATGAGGCCCACGCCAAACAGCTTCACCCGCGCATTATCGTAGCGCACAATCTCGCGTGCTTCATCGAGCACGACTCGATCCGCCTGAATCTGCCACGTCGGCTCCTTGGGGCAGCCATTCTCATCCTCGACCTTGCAGGCCGTGAAGGCCGCACGCTCGAGAATATAGATGTCGCCCTTGCGCTCACCGCGCACAGCCGCCAGCCGATTCTCATTCTGGGTGACGATGAGCAGATTCTCGATGATGCCGTCGCGCAGGCTCTGCGTCACGTCCATCTCGTCTGCGAAAACCTTGTCGCCGCGCGCATTGGCTAGCACCACATCGCCGCGCGCAATCACGGTCCCGGCCTTGCGATCCCACTCGACCTGCTGCGCCGAGAGCCGCTGACCCTCACGGGCAACGCGCACATTGCCGGATGCCGTCACGATATCGGTGCTATTATTATATTCGAGCTTGTCGGCCTCGAAAGCCAGCTCATCGGCAGAGGCAGGCGAAGGGACGACCGGCGCGCTGTCGAGTGCTGTCTCACCGCGATCCTGCAGATCGGGGCTGGTGCCAGCAAGGGCTGGGTCTTGCGGCGGCGCATCCTGCGCGTGCGCACACACCGGCGCCAAAGTACCCGCGATCAGCAGGGCAGCCATCAAAGCGGGCAGGGCGACGCCATAGCGGGCATCGCTCCGC
>CAMLFF010000035.1 GCA_946479185.1 uncultured Sphingobium sp. | reverse complement strand
AGCGGAAAGATGAGCGCATAGTGCAAATAGTACAGGAAGGATGGCAGGCCAGAAGGCGCCAATGTCGCCGCGCCAATCACGCGCTGGCCGAGCCGCTCGCCTGTATAGGGATTGGCGAAGACCTGATCATAATCGATCGGCATCGCTTCGCCCGTGCGAGGATCGATGGCGGGCATGACGCGGGAAAACAAAGTCTCGTCGGGCTTTTGCGGGAACTGGAGCGAGAAGACGTGGGAGCGGGGATCCTGCTTTTCCAGCTGTTCGCGGATGCGCAGCGCGTCATGGACCGTCCAGCCTTGCATCTGCGGCGTGACCACGCGCATGCGGCTGTTCATCGCGCGCTCGAGATCGTCATAATAAGCGATTATGCTGCCCGTGCCTGCAATGACGACAAGGAAGAAAGCGAGCGCAAGGCCGACATAGCGATGCAGCTTTACAGCCATCAGTCGAAGTTGCGTCGGACCGCTCAAACACTAGCTCCCTTTGGTAGACAGATCAGGCAACATCATCGAAGGAGGCGTTTTCGCCCTTCCCATCCCTCTGCGATGGCTTTTCGTATCGAACGCAGGGTTATGACGGCGCTGCCGTTCCCCTGATTTGCTTTCAGCTTAAATTGACAGCGATGTGAAAAGACAGAATTACCCGCCCGCTCACATAGCTTGCAATTTCGGCCATCGGTTCACATCACGAGGCCGAATGACCCTGCCAGAGGATCAGTTTCACCGGCCGGACTGCCCGGCCCACGGGCTTTTGCGCCGACAATCCGCATGATGCCGCCCGAGGCCGAAAGGATGGTGATTTAGGCCGAAGATGAAATAGACATGCGGCACGCAGGTTCACATTATCTGCGCCAGCTAAAAGTGCTGACCGTTACAAGGAGCAAGATGTGATCGGATCCATTCGCAAGGCCTGGCAAGCGACGACGCCGGACGACAGGTCCATGCCGCTCGACACGACGCTCTCCAGCCTGACCCGTGCGAACTTTTTGCGCGTGATGGCCGCAGGCGCGCTAGTCGCCAGCTGCAGCGGCATTGCGAAGGCCGCGACGCCAGCCAGCGCGCGGCGCATTGCGCCCGTCACCGATCTCGATAAATTTTACGATGCCTGGCAGGAGCGGCTGAACAGCGGCGATCTGGAAGGCCTGGTCGATCTCTATGTCGAAGATGTCACCTATGTGAACTCCGACAAGAAGCTCCTGCATGGCAAAGCGCAAGTGCGCGCCGATTTTGAAGGGCTGTTCTCCCTCAAGCCGCAGATCATTCTCGGCAACCGCAAGCATGTGATCTATCACGATATTGTGCTCACGACCAACCATTGGCGCATGACCTTCTCCAATGCCGACGGTGTGCGGCAGGAAATGACCGGGGGTGGCATTGAGGTGATCCGCAAGCAGGCCGATGGCGGCTGGCGCTTCATCATCGATGACGCCTCGCGCTCGGCTTCCTGAGAGAGCGACACGTTGGTTCCATAAGGGCGCGATCCGGAGCTTTCCGGATCGCGCCTTTTTCCGTTTGCGACTGTCAGAGCGAGGGATTTCAAGCCCAGCTCAGGGCTGTTGGGGGCTGATCCGCACGACGATGGAGTCCGGCTCATCCGTCACGGCATAGAGCCGCCCATCCGGCCCCTGCCGCACATCCTTGAAGCGCTGGTGCAGCCCACCCAGCAAAACTTCCTGGCGCTGCTCCTCCAGCCGCTCGTTCAGGACCAGACGGATCAGCGCGCCCGTGCCGTTGATTTGCCCGCGCCGAGCGCTGGCGACGAACAGATTATTGGTCCAGCCGGGCATGGTCGTGCCCGTGTAGAAGGCGATGCCATTGGGCGCGATTGCGGGTGACCAGATCAGCGCCGGTCCTTCCGTTCCAGCGGCAACCGGGCCAATCGGCAGACGAGAGCCCGCATATTCAGTGCCGTAGGTTGAGTTGGGCCAGCCATAATTGCGGCCGGGAAGCAGTTCATTCAGTTCGTCGCCGCCCTGCGGGCCATGTTCGGACGCAACAAGGCGGCCCGTGCGTGGATCAATCGCCAGACCCAGCGGATCGCGATGGCCATAGGTCCAGATTTCAGGCCGCGCGCCCTGGGTCTTAACGAAGGGATTGTCCGCCGGAATGCTGCCGTCGATGCCGATCCGCATCACCTTGCCATAGATATTGTCCGTCCGTTGGGCGGACTGGATATCGCCTTCGCTCAAAGCGCCGACCGCGACGAAAAGCTGGCGCTTGGGGTCGATCAAAATGCGCGAGCCGCCGGTGCCGACCATCGCCTCACCGACCAGCAGATCCTTCACATCCACAAGGCGCAAGCCATCCAGTCGCGCCCGCGCCAGCACCGTCGTCGCGGTGATGCGCTCTGCCTTGGCATCATAGCCGACAGGGCGATTGAACGTGAAATAGATGAGCTTGTTGGATGCAAAATCCGGGTCTGGCTGCACATCCTGAATGCCGAGCACGTCGATAGGCTTGAGATGCTCCGCCTTGCTGTAATCTGGCACATTGGCGATTAGCTGCGCCTCCAGCGCGGGCTTTGACCCGGTCGCCTGCCGGAGCAGACGAAGCCGCTGGCCGCGCTCCACGATCAGCGCATCGCCGTTGGGCAGAAAGGCGAGGCTGTAAAGATGCTCAAGGCCCCTGGCGACGATCTCCACCTTGATCGCGGGCTGCTCAGCACTGCGCTCGACATAAGGCCCTGGCCCTGGAAGCTCTGCCGGAACGCCAAATTCCGGCACATCGGCCGCGAGAGCTGCCGTCGAGAGCAGTGCCACGGCGATGGCCTGTGATAAATGCCGAGCCTTGCTGCGAAACTGCGTCATCCAACCGCTCCTGCTTTGCCTATATACCGGGCCTTTGAGGCCTTGTTCTAAGCGCTGCACGGCGTGGCAGATGATTGCAGGGGCGGCCAGAAGCTTGGCATCTTGGGTCAGCAATGCCTGCGCAACCTGCGCCAGCCGATCACAATACCCGTAACCGACATGGCAAGGCCGATGATCGACATAAGCCAGATGAGCAGATCACGCGCCGGGGCGGCCTGCAGCAACAGGTTCAGATCCCAGCGATGGAACAGATCGAACAGCCAGCGATAGGTGCGTCGTTTGCGATCAGCCTCGCCAAGCAGTTCGCCACTATTGGGCGCGATATGGACCCAGGTTGCGGCAGGATCGTCGAACCTAATCCGCAGCACGGGCAGCGCCACTTGCCCGCGCACGGCGTACCAATAAGCATCGGGCTGGGTCAGCAGATCGACATGGGCAATGTTGGCGGCAGGCACCAGCTTGGCTGCATGGGCCAGAATGGCTGCGCGATGGGGACGCAGTGGGGCGAGCGTCTTTGCGTCGAGCAGGCGCTCGCCCCCGCTGCCGCCTTGAATGCGGACGATTGTGCGCCCGGCGGCTGCACTGAAGACGATCCGCCGCGCATCCGGCACGCGCGCGGCGATGCCGCCAAGGTCAGGAATCGTCAGCGGCGCCCGCCCCGCATAGTCGTGGCGCGCATCGGGGCCGATCCCTTCGCTGGCAAACAGCCTCCAGGGATCGACGGAGAGCCACCCTGAAAAGACCCACAGGATCAGGAACAGGCTGCCGACAAGGCCGGAAACATGATGCCACTTCATCCAGCCATGATAGGGCGTCATCCGCCCGCCCTTGAAGCGCCGCTTGCCCGGCCTCACCCGCATCAGGCCGATCCAGATGCCGGTCAGCGCGACGAGCAGGCACGGGCCAGCAGACCACATCACCACTTGCCGCCAAAGGGGCTGATCCTCACGCAGGGCACGGGGATAAAGCCAGTGCGGCACCGATCCGAGCCAGTTCCAGAAGCGCTCCTGAGCATTGGTATCCAGCACCACGGCGCCATCGCCGGACGAGACATAGAAGGTGCGCCCGTCCGCCCCTGCGAGCTGCACTTTCCACAAGGGGCGATGCGCATCATAGCCCCCGGCGACCACCCATTGATCGCTCTGGATCGCGCTAATCTGCGCAACCTCCGCCTTGCCGAAAATTGCCGCAATATGCGCTGCCTCGGCCCGAGAGGTACGTCCCGCAGCAGCGCCCGTATCGGCCCATAGCGTGTGCGGCGCGCTATCCCACGGAACGACGCGCCACAAGGGCCGATCGCCCCGCATCTCCAGTATGATTTGCCGCGCCTGCCTTGCTGGCAGAGCCAGTGCGGCAGGCGCGGCACCGCCCAATCGCTCCCACGCGATAGGCAGCAACCCAGCCGCCCGCTCGTCCTGTGCCAATGAGGGGAACGGGACGTAGAGCATCACAAGGCCCGAGGCGAACCAGATGGCGAACAGCAGGCAAGTCGCAATGCCTATCCAGCGATGGAGCAGATAGAGCCAGCGCTTGAGCCGGTGCCAGACCATGCGCCGCGCGATCAGAATTTGGCGCGGACGGACACATCAAAGGATTGCGGGCGGCCTAATATCCACTGCTCGTTGCCGTAGGTGCTGAAGGCATAATCCCTGTCGAACAGGTTATAGATGCGCGCATCCAGCGCGAGATTGGGCGTGAAGGCATAGGATGCGCCCAGATCGACCACCGCATAGGCCGGCACGCGGAACATGTTGGCATTGTCGGTGAAGCGATGACCGACGTAGCGAAGGTTCGCGCCCGTCGAGAAGCGACCGCCATCCGTCCAGCGCAATTCCAGATTGGCCGAGGCTTGCGGCACGCCGGGCGGGGTCTTGCCCTGAAAGCCCGTGAATTCGTCAAAATTGGCGTCCAGCACCGTGCCGTTGGCAGAGAGGCCAAAGCCGCCCACAAGATCGAACTCGACGCTGGCCTCAATGCCCTGCGATGAGCGCTGCCCCACCTGCTCGATGGCGCCGCCCGTGACGCTCTGTGTGAAGAGGTTCTGCTTGACCAGACGATAGGCTGCGAGGGTGAAATTGCCGCGCCCGCCCATGAACAGCCCTTTCACGCCTGCCTCATATTGATAGCCATTGGCATAAGTGATCTGGAACTGTGCGGCGGAGGTCGCAAAGCTGGTCAGCGTGCCAAGCGGGTCAACGGCGGTCGCATATTGGGCATAAAGTGAGAGCGCCTCGCTTGGTTGATAGACAGCGCCCACGCGCCAGGTTGTGCTGCTCAGCTTTTTGAATGCATCGCTGCCACCATTGAGCGCGGGCGCATCGCCAATGATCTGGGTGCCGCTGGCATTATAGACCCAGTTCCAGCGCCCGACCTTATTCTCCTCATGGCGCAACCCGCCGACCAGCGAGAGCTTGTCCGTGACCGCAAGGCGATCCTCGGCGAAGATGGCCCAGCTTGTCGTGCGCGTGTGATAGCGCGGCAGCAGGCCGACCGTGTCGAGAAACAGGCCGGGATTGAACCCACTGGGGGCCACCTCATCCTGTTGGGCGACGGAATCGAATTGATGGGAATAGTTGAGCGTCACTCGGCTCACATCGGCGCCGATCAGCAGCTTGTTCGCCATGCCGCCAATCTTGTGATCGAAGGCGATGTGGCCCTGGCTGCCATATTGATCGACATCGTGAACAATGCCGTAATTGTCCGCCCGGTAGATGGTGCCGGGCGTGCCGGACCCATTGCCGTTCGGGCAATTGCCGTCACTCCCGATCCAGCAATAGCTTTCAAGATTGCGCCACTTGCGGTTGCTCGAGAGCCAATAGCTGGTGTTGGCGATGGAGACCGTGTCGCTGAGCGTCCAAGCGGCGGTCAGCGCCAGGCGGTTGTCCCGATAGCGCATAGTGGCATCGCCGACATTGTAATTTTCATGCCCGATCGACGTATCGAGCGCACCATTTACCAGCGGCGTGCCGAAGTATTTCGTCGGGTTCGCATTGCCGAAATCATTGCGTAGGGTGAGGGTGAAGTTGTCCGTCGGCGCAAACCGCAGAGCGCCGGAAATCGCCAGATTGTTGCTCTCCCCACGGTCGACAAAGCCATCCGACTGGCGGTAGCTCACGTCACCGCGAAAGGAGAGCGTGCGGCTGATCGGGCCGCCCACGCCTGCAGCAAGGCGCCAGCTATTCTGCGATCCATAGCCAGCTTCCGCATCCACCTCCATGCGCTCCGTGTTGGGCGAACGGGGGATGATATTGACCACACCGCCCAACGCGCCCTGGCCGAACAGCACCGATGCGGGGCCGCTCAGCACCTCGATCCGCTCGACATTCCATGGGTCGGACGGGAAGGAAATCGAGCCATTGTTAGGGAACAGGCGCACGCCATCATAAAGCTGCATCACCGAATCCTGTCCGTTGAACCCACGCATCGCAAAGGAGAGCCCGGCGTTGCCCGGATTGCCATTGTTCGTGACGCCGGTGGCGCGGGACACGGCATCCACAATTGCAACGTCACCCCGCGCGCGCGCATCATTGCCTGTGATGACATTCACCGTGGCAGGTGTTTCCAGCAGCGTCATGCCCAGGCGGCTCGCGGTCGTGCTTTGCTGCGTCAATGTGCGCACCCGCTGCGCCGTTACGATAATCGTCTCGCTGGCATCCTGCTGGGCGAACAGGGGAGCAGGCAGCGCTGCTACGGTTGCAATGATAGAGATGCCGACCAGACGGCACGCAGTCGCTCGCTTCACAGGTTGAAACCTTTCGATACGCTTTTGGAAGTCCCCGTGGTCGGGGCCTGTTTTGCGTAAGGAGCGATGCTGGCCTCAACCAAGGCATAACGGGTTAGTTACGGTTGTGAGACACTCAGCAACGGTGCTAGCGGATGTTACAGCAGCGCCGAATGAGGGCGGAAAGGCGCGTATCCGTCAGCCTTTTCCAATGTGGCTCAGCCCTTCGCCTTGCTCCAGTCATCAAATACGGGGCGGGTCAGCTGCAGCATGTCGGTGCAGCGTGTGTACCAGCCTGCGCCATGCATGCGTGCGATCAGGCCCATCGCGATCGTGTCGATGTGCAGGCGCTCGGGATCGACCAGATCGTCCCGCACATGAAACTGCACCACTTCGCCCAGCACGACCGTGGACTTGCCGATGTCGATGCTCTGGTGCAGCCGACATTCCATCGCCACCGGAGCTGAAGCGATGCGCGGTGGCGCGATCAGCGTGGAGATGGATGTGGTGATCTTTGCCGCGTCCAGCTCATCAAAGTCAGGCGGCGCATCGATGCAGGTGAAATTCATGGCTTCAGCGTCGCCCTCGCTCACGAGGTTGACCACGAATTCACGCGTTTCCAATATATTGCGCGCGCTATCCTTGTAGCTGCCGTCCGCACGCCGCATCAGGCCGATGGCCACCAGCGGCGGCTCCGCGCCCATCATGTTGAAGAAGCTATAGGGCGCCGCATTGCGCGCACCTTCTGGCGAAACCGTGGTCAGCCACGCAATGGGCCGTGGCGTGATGGCAGCGCTCATCAGCTTGTAGCGCTCTGGGCCGGTCAGCGCGGCAAAATCAAATTCCATAGCGTCAATAGTCTCCGGTCAGACGCACCGCGCGCTTGGGCGCCACATCTACTACGAGATTGAATATATCAGGTCGGGAATAATGGCCCGTCACGTCGAAATCATATTTGCCACGGATGACCTCGCCTTGATCGATGGTGGCGTAAAGGATCGTCTCGCCGGAAAAGTCTGGCCCGGCCAGCACCTCTCCGAGCGGCCCCACGATCATGCTGCCGCCTCGCATCAGCACGGTTTCGGGATCATCGCCGAGCGCGCAATCATAATCTGCGGGATAAGCCCCACGCGTGATGCGCTGGCAGGCCGACAGGACGAAGCAGCGCCCTTCCAGCGCAACATGGCGCATCGTGCTCGCCCAGCTGTCGCGATCATCTGCCGTAGGCGCGCAATAGAGCGTGATGCCCTGATCATACATCGCCATGCGCAGCATCGGCATGTAATTTTCCCAGCAGATCACTGCGCCGATGCGACCCAGCGGCGTCTCGATCACTGGCATGGTGGAGCCATCGCCAAAGCCCCAAATGAGCCGCTCGGACCCGGTCGGCATCAGCTTGCGATGCTTGGCTACAAGGCCCTTTTCGCCATCAAGGAACAGGGCGGTGCAATAGACGGTGCCTCCATCGCGCTCGATGACGCCGATGACGACGAACGCGCCTGTTTCCCCGCATGCCTCGGCGAGCGCAGCGACTTCCGGTCCGTTGAGATCGATAGCGGCGGCATGATAGCGGCGGTAATCATCTCGCCCCTCCGGCCGACGCATGCCCACCGGCGCGCCGAAGGAAGCGCCCTTGGGATAGCCGCCGAGAAATGCCTCCGGGAAGACGATCAATCTGGCACCCTTGCCCGCAGCCTCGCGGATCAGATCGGCGGCTTTCAATGCCGATGCCATCGAGTCCGTTGGCAAGGATGCGGCCTGAACGACCGCTGCGGTAAACATATCTTGCATGGTTTTCCTCGCGCCGCGTGGCTGCCGCCAATGGTCGGCCCGCAAGCAGTATAATTCCAATTGACTCCCGCGCAAGTTATTTTAAGCTTATAGCAATTACAGGAGGCCGCATGTCTGAACCAAGCTTCGATCTATATCGTGAGGACATGCTCGGCCGCGCCAATGTGGTCGATACGCCCGAACGGCTGGCCTATTATCGCCGCCTCGCCGAACTTGGCACAGGCGCACTGTGGACGGTCGCGAACAAGATAGAGCCGTGGCAGCCCGCCTCGACCAGCCTGCCGATGCTCTGGCGCTATCGCGACTTACGCGAGGATGTGCTGCGGGCACTTGATCTCGTGACGCCGGAGGAAGCCGGGCGGCGTGTGATCTATCTCGAAAATCCGGGCCGCAGCGATGTGGTCGCGGTGGTTGGCTGGCTCTATTCCGGCTTGCAGGTAATGAAGCCCGGCGAATGCGCCTCATCCCACCGGCATAGCGCCTCGGCCCTGCGCTTCATCATGGAGGGCAAAGGCGCCTTCACCAATGTTGACGGGCAGAAATTGACGCTGGGGGCCAATGACTTTGTGCTGACGCCCAATGGCACCTGGCATGAGCATGGCGTCGCCGAAGATGGAACGATCTGCATCTGGCAGGATGGTCTCGACATTCCGCTGATGAATGCGCTCGACGCCAACTTTTATGAGGTTCACCCGGATCTCAATCAGGCGGTTAGCCATCCTGTCGATGCGTCCGTCGCCACCTGGGCGAATGCCGGTCTGCGCCCCTGGGGATCGACATGGGACAAGCGCTATTCTCCGCTGCTCAAATATGAGTGGGCACCGACCTATGAAGCGCTGCAAAAATACGCCCGCGTGACCGACGGATCACCTTTTGACGGCGTGCTCATGGAATATGTGAACCCGGACACGGGCGGCCCGGTCATGTCCACCATTGGCGCGCATATGCAGATGCTGCGACCCGGCGAGCGCACCAAGGCGCACCGCCAGACCGGCAGCTTTGTGTACCAATGCTGCAAGGGCAAGGGCTGGTCGATCATCAACGGGCAACGGTTCGACTGGCAGGAGCGCGACATTTTCGTGGTCCCGTCCTGGATGTATCACGAACATGCCAATGCGTCAGACAGCGAGGATGCCTGCCTGTTCGCTTTCCATGATCTGCCGGTGATGCGCGCGCTGGGGCTCTACCGCGAGGAAGCCTTTGGCGACAATGGCGGGCACCAACCGATCCTCTCCTGAACAATCAATTCCCATTTACAGAAGCTAGGAAATGCAATGCGACTAGTCACTTATCGCGCATCGGTCGAAGCCGAAGCGCGCCTCGGCGCTCTCATCAACGATCTAGTGATCGATCTTGCCCGTTTCGGCGCAACGCGGGGCGTCGATCTGCCCTCGACCATGCTGGAGTTCATCGATCTTGGCCCCGCAGCGGTGAGCGCCGTGTCCGCGCTGATCGGCAGCGCGAAGGGCGTGTTCCCCATCGGCAGCGCCGTGCCGCTCAGCAATGTGAAGCTGCTCGCGCCGATCCCGCGCCCGCGCAAGAATATCTTCGGCATCGGCCTCAACTATACCGAGCATGTCGCGGAAAGCGCCAAGTCGCTGGACACATCGGCAGAATTGCCGCGCCAGCCCGTGATCTTCTCCAAGCCGCCGACGAGCGTCATCGGCCCGGATGAGCCGATCCTGCACAACGCAGAAATCACCAAACAGCTCGATTGGGAAGTCGAGCTGGCAGCGATCATGGGCACACGCGCCAAGGGCGTCTCGCGCGAGGACGCGTTGCGCTATGTGTTCGGATACACCGTGTGCATCGATATGAGCGCGCGCGATTGCCGCCGCGCCGGACAGTGGATCTACTCCAAGGGGCAGGACAGCTTCTGTCCGATGGGTCCGGTGGTCGTCACCGCCGATGAGATTCCCGATCCCCAGACGCTTGACCTGTGGCTGACGGTGAATGGCGTGGAAAAGCAGCGCAGCAACACCGCGTTCATGCTCTTCAAGGTGGATGAGCTGATCGCAGACATTAGCAAGGGCATCACGCTGGAGCCGGGCGACATCATCGCCACCGGCACCCCGGCTGGCGTGGGCGCAGGCCGCGATCCTCAGGAGTGGGTCTGGCCCGGCGACACGATCGTCGCCTGTGTCGAAGGCATTGGCACGCTGCGTCACCCGGTGGTGGCAGTTTAAGCGTCATTTTCACGAGAGGATATGCAGCCGGGGTGGCCCTCCGCCACCCCGGCTATTTTCAAATATTGGCGACCAAATCCTGCGTCATGCGGGCGCGAATATCGTCTGGCCAAGGTTCTGACCTTTGCGTTTCGAGGTTCATGCACACGAGGGTTCCGGTGGCCCGCAGCCTGTCTCGCCCCGCGGCGCTGAACACCGCTGAATAAGTGCAACTGCTGCGGCCAACCCGCTGAGGCGTGAGCGAGATCGTCAGGTCTTCGCCCAAAATGCTTGGCGCCATGAAGTCGGCTGAAAGCTGCACGGTTGGCACACCCAAGCCACGGTCGGTGTGCATCGAACGGAAGTCCACGCCGAGCTCCAGCGCGAACCAGTCCTCAACGGCGGCATTCAGCATCTCGAAATAGCGTGGATAGAAGACGATGCTTGCGCCATCGATATGCGCAAAGCGCACCTTTGTGATCGTTTCGAAAGCCATGGTCAGCGCTTAGCTCCCAAGGCGCCGCGCATATCGCCAAGCAGGCGCGCCAGCTCTTCGACCTGCGTGGCGGGAATCTCCGCAAACAGCTCACCAATCCAGCGGTGATGCGCCTCTGCCAGCTCCAGGAAGTGCTTGCGACCCGTCGGCGTGAGGGAGACGATTGCCGATCGCGCATCCTGCGGATTAATCTGTGAGACGATCAGCCCACGCTCCTGCAAATGCCGCACGACGACCGTGACATTGCCATTGGACACCAGCAGATCACGCGAAAGCGCGCTCATCCGCAAACCCTCTGGCGCGCGATATAAGGCGGCAAGAACATCGAAACGCGGCAAGGTCGTGTCGAACTCATCCTCGAACCGGCGGCGCAACTGCTTCTCGCCAATTTTGGCGCAGGCGAGCAAACGAACCCACATGCGCAATTCAGGCGTGCCTGCTCCAACAGGCAGCGCTTCGTCACTGGACTTCTCAACTAACGCCATCGCGGGATCCTGCATCAAATCGCCAATATCATACTGTTTCAACGCCGCTTATCGTGGCGCGGCGGTGGATTTTGCCAGCCTGCGCGCCTGATCGAACCCAAGAGCATAGACAGGCGGCACGAACTGGGAGCTATCCCCCGTGAGAGCGCTGGCGCGCAATGTCCAGACCGGATCGGCAAGATGCGGGCGACCCAGCGCGACCAGATCGGCGCGGCCTGCCGTCACGATGCTGTTCACCTGATCGGCTTCGACAATGTTGCCCACCGCGATGACCGGGATGCCGACTTCGTTGCGAATGCGGTCAGCCAAAGGCGTTTGGAACATGCGGCCATAGATTGGCTTCCCATCCGGGCTCGTTTCACCAGCGGAGACGTCTATAAGGTCCGCGCCAGCATCGCGCAGCGCCCGCGCGATCGCGACGGCCTGCGCTGGCGTCGTGCCGTCGTCGCCCAGCCAGTCATTTGCAGAGATACGCACCGCCAGCGGCTTGGTGTCAGGCCAGGCCGCCCGCACCGCTTCCACCACCTCCACCACGAAGCGCATCCGATTGACCAGCGTGCCGCCATAGCGATCCGTCCGGTGATTGAGCGCCGGAGAGATGAAACTGGCGAGCAACGAGCCATGCCCGGCGTGGATTTCAATCATGTCGAAACCAGCACGATCAGCGCGGAGCGTTGCCGCGACAAACTGCGCGCTGATTCGCGCAAGATCATCCTCGTCGGCCGATTTGGGTGTCGCTCCACCCGGTTGCCAGGGCTGAGCGCTGGCGGCAAGGAGCGGCCAACCCTGTTCGAGCGGACGATCAAAACCACTGCCACCATGGGGAACTTCGCAAGCGCCTCTCGGCCCGGCATGGCCGAGCTGTGCGCACAGGCGCGCCTTACTATGCTGGTGCGCGAAGGAGACGATCTGCGCCCAGCCGCTCAACTGATCATCCTCATAGAGTCCGGGGCAAGCAGGTGACATGCGGCCTTCCGGTGCGACGGCCAATGTCTCCGTGATGATCAACCCTGCGCCGCCCAACGCGCGCGCGCCATAATGCACTTCATGGAACGGCGTTGGCCGGCCTTGCTCATCGGCGCTGTAGGTCAGCATCGCAGGCACCACGACCCGGTTTTCCATCTGGAGATCGCGCAGCGTGAAGGGCGTGAACATGGGTTGCGGCGCTTCACTGCCGCAACCTGCCCGCGACGCAAACCAGCTCTCGATCCCGGCCAGCCATTGCGGATCACGCAGGCGAAGATTTTCATGGCTCACGCGCTGGCTTCGCGTCATCAGGGAATAAGCGAATTGGGGCAAATCGAAGCCGATGTAACGGTCCAATGTCTCGAACCATTCGGTCGAGTTGCGCGCGCTATTCTGGATCTTGAGCACCTCGATATGGCGCAGGTCGCGATACTCAGTCAGCGCCTGGCGCAGGACTGCGGCATCACCCGTGCCGGGCCGGTCGATCGCATCGGCCAGCGCAATGGCATCTTCCAGCGCCAGCTTGGTTCCAGAGCCGATGGAGAAGTGGGCGCTGTGCGCAGCATCGCCCAGCAGCACCACATTGTCGAACGACCATTGATCGCACACAACGCGATTGAAGTTGATCCACGCCGCAGAGCCACGCAGGTGCCCGGCATTGGAAATGAGTGGATGGCCTTCCAGCTGACGAGCGAAAATCTGCTCGCACAATGCGATCGATTCCGCCTGCTCCATCTGGTCCAGACCCAGGCCCTGCCAGGTTTGCGGCGAACATTCGACGATGAAGGTCGAATGCGTCTCATCGAAACGATAGGCGTGGGCCCAGATCCAGCCAGCATGGGTATGCTCGAACAGGAAGGCGAATGCATCGAACTTGCGCGTGGTGCCCAGCCAGCAGAACCGGTTGGTGCGCTGCTCGATTGTGACCCGAAGCCGCTCCGCATTCGCAGTGCGAACCTGACTATTGATGCCATCCGACGCGACGATCAGGTCAAAATCGGCAAAGCGCGCAAGATCGGCATCGACATTGCATTCATAATGCAGCTCGACCCCCAGCGCGAGGGCGCGCTTGGCCAATATGTCCAGCAGACGCTTGCGACCGATGCCGATAAAACCATGCCCGGACGACACCACAGACTGGCCGGAGACCTGCACCTCGATATCGTCCCAATGCGCAAGCTCGCGCAACATCTCGTCGGCGCTCAGCGGATCGTTCGCGGTGAGGTTGGCCATCGTCTGGTCTGAAAAGACCACGCCCCAGCCAAAGGTTTCACCGGCGCGATTGCGTTCGAACACATGAATGTCATGCGCCGGATCGCGCAGCTTCGCTGAGATCGCGAAATATAATCCGGCAGGTCCTCCGCCCAGACAGGCAATACGCATCGCAATCTCCTTTGCTTCAATCTTAAAGCAAAATTGGAACGACGCCAAGACTGATGTTTTGGGGCGAACTTATGAAATGGCGTGAGCGGCGATAAGGCGACGCCGCACAGGTGCGCCGCTGCGTATCTCGACCTCGAATATCGCTTCGAAATGGCGCGCGCCGCGCACCTTGCGTCTTAGCGCGGCAAGCTCGGCTGGCTTGGTCAGCAGGCCGACAACAGCGGTCGTTGCCGCGTCCCCCAGGCCCCCGAGTATGACCAGCCGCCGTCCCGTTGCGCTGGTGCGGACCGAGAGATAGCCATAGTCGGTGTGGGTGGTGGACTGATCGGCCGTATAGACCTGGCCTTGAAACACCGTGCCCCGCGCCGTGTCGATCAGCCGGTCAAAAGCGGGGAACTGGAAACGCGATTGCGAAAAGACCTGCGATTTCAAAGGCCCGAGTTGCGAGAGCCGCCCGACGAAGATGATGTCATTGCTCTCAAGCAGTTCCGCCCTCAAGCCGGACACCGGAATGATCTGCCCCGTCTCGGCGCGATCTCCATCGGGCGGATATAGCTTTCCCTGCACCACCCACGCCGCTTCGACCGCGCTGAACGGCGCGAAATTGAGGTCGAAGTCATAGAGCTGGTAGAAGGTTTCCGGGTGCGCTTTGAGATATCTGCCAAAATCGTCGCGCGTTCGGATCGCAGGGTTGAGGATCATCCGATGAATGCTGCGCTGGTCCTCCGTTTCGACAAGCAACCTGCTGTCCCCCACCACGATCAGCGGATTGAATGGTTCAGCGCTCGCCCCAAGCAGCGCCTGCCGATTGCCCGCCTTGTCGGACGCCGGCATGGCCTGTGGAGACCATAGGCTCCAGCTCAGAAAGGCGATGGCAGCGCAGGCAATCAGGAGCAAACCGACGCCAAGCGCAGGGTTTATGCGTGCGAATGCCATCCACCAGCGCGGCACGCCAGGGGCCGGGCTTGTCGGCGCATCCTGCGCCAAAATAATGCGATACTCCCCTTTCGGGATGACGAGCCGGGCGCCCGTCTCACCCCGATAATGATCATCGATGCGTTTGCGCAGGCGATGGACATAGACCCGCACACCCGAATCCGAACTGGATTCTAGCGTTGCGTCATTGCCAAACAGGGCGATGGCAATTTCGATCTCCTTTGGCGAGCGCTGGTCGCGCGACCGCTCCACCAGCAGATCGAACAAAGCGAGCTGGTTTGCCGAGCGCCCCTTCGCGAGGATCTCCCGAAATCGTGCCGTTTCTGCTTCGTAGGGCGATGGGATATCGTCGGGCAATATCAGCTCCTCCGATCGCTTGCCGTCGATCTCAGCTTGTATGCGTTACGATGATGCAATCGCGCATGCCTTTGATTGGAGCATGCTCTGGCGACAATGCAAGGCGATCGACTTCATGCGCGAACGGTGGCCGAACTGGCTATCTCAACCGACGATAACGCCGCTTCGCTCGCAAACACCCAACGATACTTCATAAGAGCTCCCCCAAAACCGCTTCTCCGCTGACCCATTGGGCCAGCCGCGTCCTAAATTATGCTGCCGCCACCGCGCTATGATTGCGCTGTTATGACCGCTGGCACTATGCCGGATTTCTTTCCTTTGTGACCAGCTTTTATCAACGGCACAATGACCAAGGAAGCACAGCGCCCTTCTCCGACCTGTAATATAAAAATCTGTTTTTACGCGACTTTTTATTATTTCTTGCAGTTCGATAAGTTGCATTAAAGAGACAATTAATCAGAATTGTTGCGCATTGTTCTTCTAACTGTTAGCCATATTCTCGCAGATAGTCTTGCAGAAATGTCGTCGAGAGCCTTCGCGCTTTCACCAAGCCGATGCCCGTAAGTGGATGAGGGGAAGAAAGATGGTTGAAGCGTCACAAGGTTCCAAGCTTGTAAAATACCCTCTGTCCATGCGCATCCTCCACTGGATCCGGGCTGTTTTGATCCTCGGCCTTATTTGGGCTGGCTGGCGCATGACCGGCTTTGCCGAAGATACGCCGATGGAAAAATTCAATTTCTATTATTCCAATCACAAGCAGTTCGGCGTGCTCGTCTGGCTGATCGCGATCGTGCATCTTGTCATCCGGTGGCGCATGAAAGCGATCCTGCCGCAGACGCCGTCCAACCTGACCGGCTGGGAGAAACTGCTTTCCAAGATCGTGCATCGGCTCATCATCACGCTCACCTTGCTGGTGCCAATGCTGGGCTATGCCATGTCATCCAGCTTCACGCAGAGCGACGGCGTACCCTTCTTCTTCATCCATGAGGTGCCAGAGATACTGCCAAAGAATGATGCAGCATTTGAGGTGTACGACATGCTGCACCAATATACCGCTTATGCGCTGCTCGGCCTGATCGTGCTGCACGTCGCGGGCGCCATCAAGCATCGCCTCACCGACAAGGGGGGCGAGACTGATGTGCTGCCCCGCATGCTGTAAGGCGAGCGCTATCGGGACGGCGTGAAGGAATGGCGACTCTCGCCTCGTCGGGCCATTAGGAGCCAGGGCAAGGAGCGGGCTCTCGCCTGTACCTGACCGCAAAATCCTTTTGGCAGCCCCGCCTTTCGAACCAAAGAAGCCCATGACGATGAACTCCCAACATAAGGCGGCCTGGATCGAGGAGGTCCGGGCGTTGAGCGCGTTGGCGCTGCCATTCGTCATCGGCAATCTCGCCTGGTCCCTCGTGGCGGCGAGCAACCTGTTCCTGCTCGGCCGCGTGAGTGCCGAGGCAATGGCCGCGGGTGCGCTGGCGACCAATCTTTACAATGCGCTCCAGATTTTCGGCATGGGTATGGCGACGGCTGTCTCTCCCATGATCGCGCGCCAGCGCGGACGCCGCAAACATTCCGTGCGGGATATTCGCCGCACGGTCCGCCAGGGAATGTGGCTGACGCTTGCACTCTGCTTGCCGATCTGGGCGATCCTCTGGAACGCCGAGACGATCCTCCTCGCGCTGGGTCAGGATGCCGCGCTGGCAGCAAAAGCGGCATCGCTGCTGCGTGGCCTGCAATGGGCGCTCCTACCCTACCTTTGGTTCTACGTGCTGAGGCATTATGTCGGCGCGATGGAACGCCCGATGTGGGGCGTCATTATC
>CAMLFF010000034.1 GCA_946479185.1 uncultured Sphingobium sp. | reverse complement strand
CTGCCGGTCGACAACGGTAAACAGCACAACGACCGTTAGCACGAACAGCGAATAGTGCGCTTCCTTGCGGGTTGGCATGTCCTGCTCATCCGCCTGATTTGCGCCCGCCTGACTTGCTTCAATCACGTTAGGAGGCGGCTCATTCACGCTGTCATTGCCAGTCAAAGATCGTCTCCGGATATTTGTTCTTCATTGTTATTTGCGTCGTAAGTCAGAATGCCGCTTCGTAGATCTGGCGAGCATCATGCCATTCTACCTGGCGGACATTGCGCTCCAGCAGCCTTGAGACGGTCATCGCACCATCCGTCATGCGATCAAGCGCATCCTTCGGCACGCCATGATCGGAGAGGTGCATGGAAACGCCACAATCGCGACAGAGCCCTTCGATCAAGATGAGGCCTTCACGTGCAATCTGCGCGCTCGTTCCGTCACGCGACGCACCCGCTGCGATGGCAATGTCGGCATAGCGGCTTTTCGCTGCGGAAAGGTTGAACGCGAGGACATGCGGCAGAAGGATCGCGTTTGAAACACCATGCGCGACATGGAATTCGCCGCCCAGCGGATAGGCTAGCGCATGGACTGCGGCGGTATTGACCGGGCCGAGGCACAGTCCGCCATAAAAGCTGGCCCGTGCCATATCGGTGCGTGCCTGCACGTCGCTTCCGTCGCGCACGGCTGTGAGCAGGCTGCGAAACACGAGCCGCACGCCTTCCAGCGCCAGCGTATCAACCAGCGGATGCGCGAACCGGTTTGCATAGGCTTCGATACAGTGCGTCAGCGCATCAAGCCCCGTTGCAGCGGTGACAGCGGAAGGCATTGTCATCGTCAGCAGCGGATCGATATAGGCGGCATCCGGCACCAGATGCGCGCTCACGACACCCTTTTTGAGCAGGTCGTTTTCATCCAGAAGGATCGCGATGGGCGAGACTTCGCTTCCCGTGCCAGCGGTGGTCGGTAGGCAGGCCAGCCAGCATGTGCGAGGACCCTGCAAGCCATCACGCTGGACATCCGCAATCGTCTGGCGGCCATCAACCAAAGCCGCCGCAAGCTTCGCCAGATCCATGGAGCTGCCGCCCCCGATCCCAATGATTGCGTCGGTTTTGCTCTCCTGCGCGATGGTCAGCAAAGTCTCGAAATCACTGACCGACGGCTCGCTGCTACTGTCATGCCAAACGCTCGTGTGCAGACCGCGTTCGCGCAGGCTGGCGGCAATGCGGCCAGCAGCGTCAAGAACCGGCGGCGTCGTGACGATAAGCACGGACTGCGCGCCGACGCCCAACAGATCGTCCACAAGCCGTGATGACACGCCGGGGCCAAAGTGGAGCAGCGCCACCTGTCTCATGCTGATCTGCTCTACGTCCATTCCGGCAATGTCCTGACAATGAATTTCAGGATTGGGGATGTCATGCGAGCGATGAGGGCGCTTAACTTGGCCGGAAGTTGCAGATGCCCAGTCCGGTATGTTGTCGGGACACCCTAGGGCGAATTTCGGCGCTCGAAACGGCGGACCGCCTTTAGAAAGGCACGGCGAACTTCCGCGGCGGATAAGCGTAAGCAATGGCCCAGTTGCAGGATGGGCCACGATAACAGCCTCGTAAGGGACAATGATGATTACCGAAATTGCTCATCTCACCATCGATCCGGCCAAAGCTGCAGCGTTTGAGCAGGCCGTTGAACAGGCGGCCGCCATTTTGCGCGCAGCCAAGGGTTCGCACAGCATGGCGCTTGAGCGCGTCATTGAAGATCCCGCACGGTATCGCCTGAGGGTGGAGTGGGATACGGTCGAGGATCATATGGTCGGCTTCCGGGAATCGGCAGGCTTCCTCCAATGGCGAGCGCTTGCCGGCCCCTATTTTGTCGAGCCACCCTTTGTTGAGCATACGCAAAGCGTTGGTCGCTTCTTTTGATCGTCGCGCTTCAGGGCGGCAGCAGCGTACCGCGAGGGGCAGCATCATCTTCCGGTCGGGGCAAGTGGCGGCCGGGGTGAGCCCCTAGTTTCAAAACTCGAGGCCCCCTTCAGGCGATATCATTCGGTTCGGGCCAGGCGATTTGGGAAAATTCTTATGTCAGCAGGGTCAGTCAAATTCGAGCTCGTGCCCAATTGGGAAAAATGCCCTGCGGGCGATGAGTTCAGCCATGATGATGTCGCCGGGGTCGCCTGCGATTCTCAGGATCGTGTCTTCCTCCATACCCGCAAGGGTGAGCGGGTCATGGTGTATGACGCGGACGGGAATTTTCTCTACAAATGGGGCGACGGCGTATTCAATCGCGCGCACGGCATCACCATCCATGATGACCTCGTCTATTGCACGGACGATCAGGATAGCGTGATCCGCGTGTTCGACCTTGAGGGCAATTTCCAGTGGATGCTGGGCGAGCCGCGCAAGGTCAGCGATACCGGTTATGGCTCAATTCGCGGACGCAAAGCGGAGATCCATCATAACGAGTTTGTCGAACGGTCGGCAGATGGCTTCAACTGCTGCTGCAACGTCTGCATTGCGCAGAACAAAGACATGTTCGTTGCCGATGGTTATGGCAATGCGCGCATCCACCATTTTTCGCCCAAGGGCGAATTGCTCAACAGCTGGGGTGATGTCGGGACGGGGCCGGGCCAATTCCATCTGCCCCACGGGATCGCCCTCGATCATCAGGAAAATGTGATCGTCTGCGACCGTGAGAATGACCGGCTGCAATTCTTCGATCGCTCCGGCCAATTCCTCGCGATCTGGGATGATGTGCTGCGCCCGACCGATGTCGCCGTGGATGGTGATGGTCTCATCTATGTCTCTGAACTTTGGCGCCCTATGGACCAAGGGCAGGCCTCTTTCGTCTATGGTTATCCCGACAAGGATCTCCCCGGCCGGGTGACCATATTCAACCCCGAAGGTGCCGTTGTTGCGCGTTGGGGAGCGGATTCAGCTGCCCGCTCGGCACCGGGCAACTTCATCGCACCGCATGCTCTGGCGCTCGATTCCGCGGGAAGCCTCTATGTTGGGGAGGTGTCGGTCTCCTTCGGGTCGGGCTTCAATCGGATTGCGCGGGAAGAGTGCATCAATCACCAGATTCAGAAATTCCGTAGAGTTGATCGCTGATGGCGCCTCCGCTTATCGCGAACCTTGTTTGCGGCAGCCCTCATCGCAACCATGATTTCGATTTCGCCCGCATCAAGCTCGCGCAAGCGCTTTATGATGCCGATGGCGTCCGCACCGACTGTTTCATCGATTATGAGAGCGTGGAGGCCTGGGAGCGCTGCGATCTCGTGGTTAGTTACACCTCGCAGGTGCCGGTCTCGGAAGCAGCGATTGCAGCCATGCAGGCCTTTCTGGAGCGGGGCGGGCGCTGGTTCGCGATGCATGCGAGCAATTCTGTAGGCCCGAACCTCGTCGTGCCGCAGATCATGGGCACGCGCTTCATCACCCACCCGCCCTATCAGCGGTTTCAGGTCGATATCGCCCGCCCGGACGATCCCCTCATGGAGGGCATCGCGCCGTTTGAGATTGAGGACGAGCTTTACTGCATAGAGACCGTGCGGGACGACATTGAAGTTCTGCTCCAATGCCGGTGGGGCGGAGAAGCCTTCGGCGGACGGGTGATGGAAACAAAGGACTGGCCTTTGATGTATCGCCGCCGTGTTGGGGAGGGCGGCGTGCTATATCTGGCGCTGGGCCATGCGAACCGCCCTTATGACAAGCCATTCGCGGATCGACCGGATCAGCCGGATCATCGCGGGCCTTGGAACCTGCCTGTGTTCAAGGAACTTGTTCGCCGGGGTATCGATTGGGCTGCAGGACGGCGCGCGCTATAACGAGCGCTGGTTAGGTGAGGGCGTCAGTCAGTTTAGCCTGCACCGCGTCAGCATGTCTTCATCGAGGGTCAGGCCAAGGCCGGGCCGCTCCGAAAGGACCAGCTCGCCATCCTCGATCTGCGCTTTTTCCATGAACAGCGGCTGCCCCCACGGCACCAGCCCTACGATCAGGCCATTGGGGACCGCAGCGATGGCGTGGCTCAGCGCTTCGGGCGCCAGATGGTTCACCACCGGCAAGCCGTAAGCCTGCGCCATATGGGCGACCTTGAGGAAGCCGGTCAGGCCCAGATCCTGATCAATCATCACATAGTCGCTGCAGCCCTTTTCCATCAGCCAGCGAAACTCATGGGCCTGCTGGAAGACTTCGCCGGCACAAATTGCCTGCCGCGCATTGGCACGCACAAAGGCCATGCCTTCATAATCATGATAGGGGACGGGATCTTCGATCCAGTAGAGATCGTCCTGTTCTGTCTCACGCGCGAACCGCAGAGCCTGCTTTGCCGTCCAATGGAAATTGCCGTCGATGATGATGCGGATGTCCGGCCCGGCGCAGGCGCGCACGAAATGCACATGCTGGATTGCAGCATCGAGCGGCGCGAAGCCCACCGGACATTTGATGGCGCGAAATCCGCGCTCCAGCAGGTTGGCAATGTGGGCTGCGAGCACGTCTTTCGACGGTCCGGGCATGAGGCCCCAGTTGGCCGACACCGGCAGCCGATTGCGATTTCCCCCCATCAACCGCCATAAAGGCTCGCCCAGTGCCTTGCCTTTGATGTCCCACAGCGCGACGTCGATCGCGCTGGCGGCGCGCAGTTCCAGCCCGCCGATCGGTGCGCCCAAAATGGGTCTGGTCAGGCGGTCGTGAACAGCCTCGACATTCGCCTCATCGCCGACAATGCTCTCGACCATTGCCTCGATCAGCATGTTGAGAGGTCTGAGTGTTCGCGAGTTCACCCGGCTGATATAGCTGACGCCTTCAACGCCCTGATCGGTCATCAAACGCAAAACGATGTGCGTGCCAGACATCACGCCTTCGAAATTGACGGTAACGCCAATAACTTCACAGCTTCTGATTTTCACTTTCGCTCTCCACAATGAACAGGGCGGCGTGCGCTCGGTCTTTCCTGTTACCTGCATGGCTCTGCGCACTGGGGCAATGATGAGCGGGCCTGATCCGCCAAACCGCAAGGTAAACTTCCGAAACGGATAAGCCTCCCGCAGCTTCGCTCTTATGGGTTAGCTCCCAGGCCGAAGAATGTGGCCGGGTAGAGGAGAGCGTGATGCGGACATTTTCTAGCAAAAGGGGCATGATGTTGGCGCGCGTGCTGCTTGCCTCGGTGAGCGTAGGCGCGACTGCGCAGGCGCAGCAGGCCGAGCAGGGCCAGTCGGGCGCAGCCAAGACAGGTACGGGCAGCGGCGGCCTTGAGGACATCATCGTAACCGCGACGCGACAGGCCACAAATGTGCAGGAGACGCCTCTGGCGATCACCGCAGTCACAGCCGATACGCTGGCAACGCGCGGCATACAGTCCGCTGCCGAAATCTCCCAGCTTGTGCCCAACGCGACATTTTCGCGCGCTCAGGGCGCCTTCGGTCCGGGCGTGACGACCTATATCCGTGGCATTGGTTCGCGCGATACGAGCCTGGCGGGTGAAGCTGCCGTCGCCTTCTACATTGACGATATCTATTACCCGCTTCTGCTGGGCGCGAACTTCGATCTGCTCGATCTGGATCATATCGAAGTCTTGCGCGGGCCGCAGGGCACGCTGTTCGGACGCAATGCGCTTGCAGGTGGTGTCGTGCTCGTGAGCAAGCAACCGAGCCTGACGGATGCGTCCGGCTTTGTCGATGTCACTGTGGGCGCCTATAATCGGCGGGATTTCCGCGCAGGTATCAACCTGCCGATCATTGCCGACAAGGTCGGCCTTTCCCTCTCTGTCCTGTCCAAGAAGCGTGATGGTTTTGTCGATCAGCTTGATTTCCGCTGCCAGATGGAAGCCAACGGAACGCCGCAACTCGCCGGCCGAATTCCCTATACCGATCAGACGCTGGCTTCTTCGCCCAACAATAGTCCAGATGATTGCAAGGTGGGCACCTTGGGCGGTGAAGATGTGCGCGCAGTTCGAGGTGCATTGAAGCTGCAGCCAAGGGAAGGCATCAGCCTCACCCTATCCTCCGACTATATCCAGGATCAGTCGGAAAATGTCGCGGATACGCTTGTTGCGGTCAACGCGACGCGCGCCGCAACGCGGGCCTCATGGGTGGGGCAGGCCAATCTCCTAGGGGTCGCCTATGACAACCGGTTCCTGACTGGGGACCGCTATTCGACCTATGCATCCTATTGCGATCCGGTCGGTGCAGGCACGGTTGTTGCGGGCAGCACATTCTACAATGGCAATCCCAATCATGGCGGCGTTTGCTACAGTCCGCGTGTCGATGTCGTGAACTGGGGTGTTTCCGGCAAGCTTGCTGTCGCGCTGACCAATGATATCGAATTTACCGGCATCCTTGGCTATCGCAATTTCAGCGACACGCATGCCTTCGATACGGATGGTTCGCCACTTGTGCAGGAGCACACTGTCGCGACCATCACATCCAAATATATCAGTGCGGAAGCCCGGCTTTCCGGTCGTCACGAGTGGGTGGACTGGGTTGCAGGCGTCTTCCTGTTCGATGCCGAAGGGCGTAATCGCGCAGTCACTTACTCGCCCTGGAACGGCTTCCTGAAATATCAGAACACGACATATGAACCGTCGAGCAAAGCGGTCTTCGCGAACGCCACCGTCCGTCCCTTCAACCGACTGTCGGTCGTTCTTGGCGGGCGATATTCGTCTGACAAGAAAGAGGTTCACTATTCAAATCTGGATGACCGCGACCCGGCAAATCCAAACTTTTCCCAGAACCTCACCTTCAACGTAACGCCGGAGGAAAGCCGTTTCGACTGGAAAGCTGGCCTGACGTATGAGGTGAATGCGGCGACGATTGCCTATGTTTCCGCCGCAACGGGGTCGCAGGCGCCGGGATTCAACGGACGGCCATTGCAGCCTTCACAGAACCAGCAATATGCAGGCGATCGCACGCTGGCCTATGAGGCCGGGGTCAAGACCGAGTTTTTCGACCGGCGGGTGCGCCTGAACGCTGTGGTGTTCTACACCGATTACAAAACGCGCATTTTCGGCCTGAGCGGACAGGAAGCGCAGATCGGCACGACCGGCGGTTCGCTATCCGGCACGCAGATTGTGATCCCGGATACTGCGAACGGAAACGGCGTAACCACCTGCCGTGCCCGGACGCCTGCCGAAGCGACGGCGGGCCAAGGCGTGCAGTGCATTGGGCGCACATTCTTCGTGAACCTGCCGGGCAAAGCGAAGGGCTTTGAACTGGAGCTTGAAGCGAGGCCGGTCAAGGGATTGTTGCTCAACGCGTCGCTGGGCTATTCGCAATTCACCTCGCCTGACCTGAATGCGCCGGGCCGCATCACGAACCGATTAACTGCTGTTGGCATCGGAATTCCTGAGTGGACGGCCAATGCGGGCATTGAATATCGCATTCCGGTGTCGTCCCTCGCAGGGTCGATAACGCCCCGCATCGACTGGTTCTACACCGGGAGCGTGCCGTTCGACGCTGTCGACCCGGCCTATTTTCAGAAGTCCTATTCCACGTTCAATGGGCGGCTGACCTACGACAATGAAGATTTGGGCATGTCCGTCTCGCTCGGTGCGACAAACCTCACGAACAAATTTTATAACCGTAACTTCTTCATTTACAACAGTATCGGTTTCGCCAGCAGCCAGGGCCAGCCCGCTGCCCCACGCGAATGGTATCTCAAAGTCAGCAAGAAATTCTAATTCAACGCGCAGCAATCGCTGGCAGCGCTGGCGATTGCTTCAATGGAGATCAAACGCACATGAGACGTTCTACCGACCATATTCTGAGCAGCCACGGCGGCAATCTGCCAAGGCCTGCCAAGCTGGATGTGCTGCTGGCGAAGGCGGATGAACATCGTACCGAAATTGACGAGCAATTGCCTCTTGCTGTCCAATGGGTGGTCGACAAGCAGATCGAATGCGGTGTCGATATCGTCAACGATGGCGAATATGTCAAAGCGGCAAATATGGGCCATTATGTGGGCTATATTCAGGCGCGCATCACCGGCTTTGGCAATCGCGAGCGCCCGGAAGGCGTCGCCCCCAAGCGCGCTTTCGTAGCAGAGCGGGATCGACGTGATTTCCCAGGCTTCTATGAATCTGGCCTGTGGTTCGCCGGATCGGGCGGACCTGTGCGCCCCGGCTTCTCAAAGCCGGGCGTCATTCCGCAGCCATCCAAGATGGAATCCGTTTGCGATGGCCCCGTCACTTATACCGGGCAGGAAGCGATCCAGAAGGATATCGCCGCGCTCAAAAAGGCGCTGGCTGGCAAGGATGGCACTGACGGCTTCATCGCCGCGCTTGGGCCGCTCAGCCTCGGCGCAGGGACGCGCAATCTGCATTACCGTGACGAGCGGGATTATATGATGGCGGTCGCGGCCACCATGCGCGAGGAATATAAGGCAATCACTGACGCCGGGTTGATCGTTCAGGTCGATGAGCCGGAATTTGCGACAGCCTGGATGTTCCACCCGGACTGGAGCGTCGAAGAATATCGCGATTATCTACGCGTTTGCGTGGAGGTCATCAATCATGCGCTGGAAGGCCTGCCTCAAGAGCAGGTTCGCTTCCATATGTGCTGGGGCAGCGGCCACCGGCCCCATGTCCACGATATCGGCTTTGAGCATATCGCCGACCTAATGCTGATGATTAACGCGCAAACCTATACGTTCGAGGCTAGCAATCCGCGTCATGCGCATGAATATCGCGTGTTCGAGACCCTCAAGCTGCCCGAGGGCAAGATCCTCGCGCCGGGGGTTGTCGGGCATTATACCGATCTGGTCGAACATCCCGAACTGGTCGCCGAACGACTGGTGAACTTCGCCAAGCTGGTGGGCATGGAAAATCTTCATGCTGGCACGGATTGCGGCATTGGCTCGCGCGTGGGCCATGAAGAGATTGTCTGGGCCAAGCTCTCCGCAATGGCGGAAGGCTGCCGGATTGCCAGCAAGCGCTTGAAGTCCTGATCAACGCAGTGTTTACGGACGAATTGAAGGAATCCAGATGAGCAATCAAAGCGATGGCGACGTTTTCATCGTCACCGGTGGCAGTCGCGGCATCGGCGCCGCCATCGCTCTTGATGCGGCAAGGGCGGGCTATCACGTGCTCCTGACTTATGCCGGAAGAGCGGAACTGGCATCCGAGGTCGTCAAAGCGATCCAGTCCGATGGTGGGAAAGCCCAAGCGATACAGGCGGATACCGGCATTCCTGCTGATATCGTCCGCCTGTTCGCGGCTGCCGACAAACTCGGCCCGCTTCGTGCCCTCGTCTATAACGGCGGCATCGTCGGTGAATCCTCCGCGCTGGTTGATGCGACGGACGAACTCCTCGCCAAGGTGGTCGACGTAAATCTGACGGGCGCGCTGCTTTGCTCACGTGAAGCTGTGCGGCGTATGTCCACCTCTATGGGTGGGGCAGGGGGCTCGATCGTGCTGATTTCCTCCCGCGCTGCGCTTTACGGGGCGCCGGGCGAACATGTCTGGTACGCAGCCACAAAGGGCGGCATCGACAGTCTGACGCTTGGCCTTGCCCGTGAAGTTGCACCGCTTGGCATCCGCGTTAACGCCGTGTCACCCGGTCCTATCGACACGGACATTCATGTGCCAGGCAAGCTCGATCGCATTGCTTCCGGTCTGCCGATGCGGCGGGCTGGGGAGCCGCAGGAAGTCTCTGCCGCTGTCATGTTTCTCGTATCGGATGCCGCATCCTATGTAGCGGGTGCCAATCTGGCGGTTGCGGGCGCGCGATAAGAGCGCCGAGACGTCTGGCTCTCAGAACGCCATCCTATTGCAGCATCACTGGCTCACTGAGGCTCGTCGCGTGCTTTAAACGGTACTGGCTGGGCGACATGCCGAAATGCTGCCGGAACGTGCGGGTGAAATGCGGTGCGCTGTTGAAGCCCCAGCTAAAAGCGATTTCGGTTATCGACCGACCGCGCCAGCGCTCATCGCTAAAGTGCCGAGCGCATTCCTCCAGCCGACGCCGCAATATATAGGTTGAAGGAGACTCATCGCTCACCGCAAAGATCATGCGGAGGTAGCGGCTGGAGAGCTTCAGTCGATCCGCCACGACCGATGGCGATAGAGACGGATCACGAAGATTTTCTTCGATGAAAAGCCGGACCTTCCAAAACCGCCGCTCCATCAGCGACGTTGCCGAGGACGGCTCATCCATCACCTCTGCATAGGCCGTGGCCAAAACATCGAGAAGGTGATTGGCCACACGCTCATGGAAATGGATGTTGGACGTCTGCTCAAGCTTGAGGGACAAATCCTTCGCCATGGCAAGAACGGTCGATGTGAGGCCGACATCACCGGGGATCCGCTGACCATAAAAGCTGTCCGGAGCAGGGAAAAGCTGGCGTATTGCGTTTGAATCGACCCGGACCATGATGACCTGCGTGGGCTGGTCAAAATTCAGATAATATTCGGCGCTATGATCATACATGGTGATGTCGCCAGGCAGTAATTCGATCTGGCGGCCATAATGGCGCAGGGTCGCTCGGCCAGCCAGTAGGATCATGAAGGTCGACTGACGATCAGCTGGTGTCATTGCGCCGTCTGGACGGGAAATTGTCACACTGCCGCAGCGCATCTGGATCAGCAGGAGCGGGCCGAGCTTCTCGGCCAAAAGCATGGAATTGGGGATGCGGGTGTGGACTGTGACTTGCGCGCGTCCACCCTTCCACACCACCGGTGCTGACGGGCTGTGTTCGATGGCCAAAGCTTGACGCATTTGAAGCCGTTCCTCTCCACGAATTTTTCGTATTTCCTATACGATATCCTACTCATGCAGACAGTCAATGAGTCTTGCGCCTGGCGCGGCGGTCATGTCACTCCGGTTTTGACCCGTTGACCAGCCGTTCGTAGGAACGGCGCAGATGCGTTGCCATCGCTGCCTCGGCAGCATCCCCATCCCGACGCATCAGCGCCTTGACGATCGCGTCATGCTCACGACTTGCTTCTGTCGTCACTTCGGAACTGGATTTCAGGCGGAAGATGTGGAGGTGGGAGTGGAGCCGTCCCAGAGCATCGTGGATGATCGCATTGCCGCTGCCTCTTGCGATGATGTCATGGAGTTCCGCATCCCGGTCGGCATAATCATCATAGTTGATTGCGTAGGTCGCCGGTTCCATTGTTTCGACATGGCGTGCGAGGGCAATCATGTCG
Organism: uncultured Sphingobium sp.; assembly: GCA_946479185.1. Next base: position 6,138 of record CAMLFF010000034.1, on the reverse strand, counting down.
GCATCGGACATACGCTCAGCAGCGGTGCGCGCGGCATAAGGCTCCAGTAGCAAGCGCACGGCAAAAAGATCATCGATCTGAGATCGAAGAAGCTGCGGTGCGCACCAATAGCCTGAATAAAGGCGCCGTGCGACCAGGCCGATCGCTTCCAGCATGCTCAGCGCCTCACGGATCGGGGTCTGAGAGACTCCCAGTTCGCGCGCTAGCCTATCTATCGATATCCTTGAATTCGGCGGAATGCGAAGCGCCATGATGTCGGCGCGGATGATCTGGAAGACCTCCTCGACCAACCCGCGCGTGCGCTGCAGCCTGCGTTGCGCGCCTGCAATCGCGATATTTGACGCATCGCCACGGTCAAATTCGTCCGGTGCCTGTTTAGAAATCTTCGTCATCTCAACCGACCATAGCCGTTTGCCATGGCGATGTCCGTTTGAACGGCCTGTTTTGGGCTCGCTCGCTCGTGAAGATCCGGATCAGCAAAGCGGAAGTTCCGTCTGGATCAGGTCGTTTTGCGGGCAGAACCAGCATTGGCGCTAAAGTGGGATGCAATGTGGTTTACCTCCTTGGGCCTTTAACCGGAAGTTCGCGCTCACCCGGAACGGTGCCCACTATGACAGTTTGTCCGGCGCCGAAACAGCGGTCGTGGAGACACCCAGTGCGTGAGACCCCAGCTATGAATGTGAACGCTGAAATGGAAGCGGCTCGTCCCGAGCCAATAACCGAGGCGCGCAATGCCGGGCCGAAGCCCCGCTTTTATGACAGCCGTCAGAATTACCTGATGTTCGTAAACAGTTGCACGGAAAAGCACGTCATCGCTGATCGCGTTGCGCAGGAGCTCGATCGGCTCGATCCGCAACCTCCGGCGCTGAGGTTTTTCGATGCAGGCGTGGGGGATGGCACCGTGATGTCTCGTCTTTTACGTGCAATGCACCGCCGTTTTCCGCGTTTGCCATTTTATGTGGTCGGCAAGGAAATCAGCCTAGAGGATGTGCGGCTGGCGCTTGAGAAACTGCCTGACCGCTTCGTGGAGCACCCCGAGACGGTCGTCGCGCTCACCAACATTTCCTATGCTGAAGCGCCCTTTCTGCGTCGGGCGGACCCCAAAGCTCAGCAGCGAATGATTTGGAATGAAGTGGCGCTGGAAGGCAGCACCTCTGCGGATATGGAGCAGCAGATTCAGTCTCTCATACCTTTTCTCGCTGAAAGCTGGCGAATGAAGGCCAACCCGTCGACGGGTGGGCTATGGCCGGAGACGCCTACAGTTTTGGTGCTTTACCGTGAGGATTATAAGTTTTTGCTGGATCGCGTGATCCCCCGTCAATCCGCGCCGCAGGCTGACTTTGATCTGGTGCTCGCAAGTCAGCCATTTCGGCTCAAGGCCGATCTGACCTTCAAGGCTGAGCGGGTGCTTGCACCCTTGGCGCGAGCTCTGCGCCCGGGTGGCCGACTGATCGCAATCCAATCGGCCGGCAATGATCCGGCCATGGAGATCATTCAAAAGGTCTGGCCGGGTGAAAACTCGTTTCCGGCCACTCGCAAAGATCTGGCGCTGGCAACGCAGGCTGCATTGGCTGGCGAAGAGGCACATTATGCGTTCGACACATTTTCAGACGAAGAAGCGTCCCTGCGCTTTGATATGCATGTTCTTGCAGGGAGCGGGGAGGGCGACAACCCGCTCATCGGGACTTCGGCTCTGTTCTCAGCATGGAATGCCGCAACTTATGTCGCGCAGATCGAAGGCGACCGCGTTGTAGAGGCAATGGCTAGACCTGGATTTCTACAGACGACGCGCGAGACGCTCGAGAAATATGGAAACCTCTGGTTCAACGACGAGTGTTTGATCATCGAACGGCAAAATAGTCGCGCAGCTGCTGAGCGTTGCTTGGGGGCGCATATGTCGGCTTAAGAGACGATCCGAACAGGCAGCTTTCCCAGCCAGCAACCGGCTAAAACGGTCGTTCGTTCATGCATCCCAGAAATGGCAGTAACGGGATGTTTCGGATCAACCCTTCCGCGCTGGAGAATCACTATCTGCGCAGCGAGACGTTCGTTGAATTGGTTCGCCCAGCCCCGCATCATCCTGCGGGGTCACACACAGTAGGCGATCGAGTTGACGATCACGACGCTCATTGATTTTCCAGGATCGGTCCAATCCGGCTTGGCGAAAACATGTGCGGAGCGACGTTGCGGCAACTTCTGCCCTGCCACCCCGGTAGCTATAAAATTGTGCCGCCCCTGTTCGAGCCATCGCCGGCCATTCCGGCGTCTTTCGTCATCCGACATCATCTTTGGGCAGCGATGCAGGTGAAGGTGCGATGTTTGTCGCGGTAGAATTCGAGACGTGGAAGCCGCATGTATTCCCGCATAGCTGGATGTTACGCTGCTCAAAAATTAAGGCAGTTATCATGGCGCGCTGGCCTGATTGCTCACCTCGCCGCCCAATGCGCGATATAAAGCGGTGGCGCTGGCCAGTTCGTCCCGGCGCACGACCAGCAATGTCTGCTGTGCAGCGTAGGCCGCGCGTTGGGCGTCGAGCAGTTCCAGTCGCCCGGTCATGCCTGCGCGATAGGATAGCAGCGCCAGGGCAGCACGCTTCTGCGCCTGCTGGACGACGCCGCGTTGTTCGGTCAGTTGGGTCGCATAAGTTGCGCGTGCGGCTAGCCCATCAACAACTTCGCGGAAGGCGGTTTGGATCGCCTTCTCATAAGTGTTGACCGCGATTGAGGTGCGGATGCGCGCCAGTTTGAGATTGCCGCGCAACTCGCCGCCGCGAAAGATGGGGACGGATATTGCGGGCGAGAATGACCAGCTTTGATTACCTGCATTGAACAGAGCCTCAAGCGCTGCGCTCGCAAAGCCAAACGCTCCAGTCAGTGAAATGCGCGGGAAGAAGGCTGCGCGCGCCGCGCCGACATCTGCATTGGCGGCGCGCAGATCGTGCTCGGCTTGCGCGATGTCCGGGCGGTGTTCCAGAAGATCGGACGGCGTGCCCGCCCGGAGCGTAGTGCGGATTGGCTGGTCCATCAGTGCCATTGGCCGCGGCAAGTCGCCCAAGGCCGGAGCGCCCACAGCCAAGGTCAGCGCGTTGGTCGCCACCATTCGTTCGCGAAGTCGCTGCGCCAGGTCGGCCTGTGCCTGTTGGACCAGCCCTTGGGCTTGCGCGAGATCGGCACCGCTCGACTGACCCGCTGCCTGAAGCCTGCGCGTGATATCCCGTGACGCGCGCCAATCGGCAAGCGTCGCCTCGGTCAGTGCCAATTGCTCGTCTGCCAGACGTTCAGCGAGATAGGCTTCGACGACCGCGCCGATCACCGTCAACTGGACCGCGCGCTGCCCTTCCCGTGAGCCGAGATAGCGTTCGATGGTAGCCGCATTCTGTGCACGTAGCCGGCCGAACAGGTCGAGCTCGAAAGATGTAATAGCCAACTGAGCGGTAAATTGGCTCAAGGCGACACCGGAATTGCCGCTGTTTGACCCTATGCCGTTCACTGGCTGACGCTGGCGCGTGAAGCCTCCATCGAGATTGACGTTCGGCAGCCCCTGGGCACGCTGAACGCGAATCTGGGCTTGCGCTGCCTCGGCATTCAGCGCTGCAATGCGCAGATCGCGGTTTTCACTGAGTGCCAGCGCGATCAGGCGCTGTAGGCGCGGGTCGCCGAACATGCCGCGCCAATCAGGCGCTGCGTCACCGCCCGGCGCGAGGGGAAAGGCGGCGGGAACGGGCGGGGCTGGCAACTTGAGCATTGGCGTCATCGTGCAGGCCGTCGTGATCAGCAAAAGGCTCAGGGCAATTGCGCGCATTTTCATGCCTGTTTCGCCCCGCGACCTGACCGCCAGCGCTCGGCTAGACCGACCACGACGACAAAGAATATAGGCACGAAAATCACTGCTAGGATCGTACCGGTTACCATGCCGCCAAACACGCCCGTGCCGATTGCAGCCTGTGATTCCGCGCTTGCACCGCGCGCCAGCATCAGAGGCATCACACCCAACGTAAAGGCAAGGCTTGTCATCACGATGGGACGCAGCCGGACCCTTGCCGCTGCGACTGCGGCGTCGATAAGGCTCATGCCGTCCTCCCGATATTGCTTGGCGAATTCGACGATCAGGATCGCATTCTTGGCGCTCAGGCCGATGATCGTGATGAGGCCGACCTTGAAGAAAATGTCGTTAGACATGCCACGCAGCAGCACCGCTGACACTGCCCCGATCAGGCCGAGCGGGACCACGAGCATCACCGCCGCCGGGATCGACCAGCTCTCATAAAGCGCAGCCAAGACGAGGAAGACAACGAGCATGGACAGTGCCAGCAACATCGGCGCCTGCGCGCCTGCTTCGCGTTCCTGGAGCGAGGCGCCCGTCCATTGGATCGCGAAACCGCGCGGCAACGCTGCGGCCAGTTGCTCAATTGCCGCCATCGCATCGCCGCTTGAAACGCCGGAGGCGGCGGTGCCCGTGATGCTGATCGAGGGATAGCCGTTAAAATTGCTCAATTGCAGCAGTCCGTGGGTCCAGACCGGCGTAACAAGCTCGCTCAACGCAACGGTGCCGCCACTCGCATTGCGCACCCGCATCGCGAGCACCTCTGGCAGGTTCATGCGATGCGCTGCATCGGCCTGGACGATCACTTGCTGCAACCGCCCCTGATTAGGGAAATCATTCACATAGCTGCTGCCCAGCGCAGTGCCGATCATGTCCGTAATCGCGGTGAATGAAACGCCCAAAGCGCGTGCCTTGGCTCGATCGATATCCAGCCGAACATTGGTTCCGCTTGGGAGTCCGTCGGCATACACATCGGCCAGCATCGGGTTTTTTGCTGCCCGAAGAAGCAGCAGATCCCGTGCCGCATTGAGCGCTTCCCGCCCTTTTCCTGCGCGATCCTGCAACCGGAGCGTGAAGCCTGAGGAGGTGCCGAGTTCGTCGATCGCTGGCGGCATCATGCTCATCACCGTGCCTTCGTGGACATCCCTCGCCATCGCCGCGTCTGCCGCGGCGATCTCGCCGCGAACATCGGTGCCGTTCTTTAGCATCGTGTAGATCATTGCCGCATTGGCGCCGGAACCGGAGAAGCCAAACCCCAGGATCGACTGGGTCGTCTCTATGCCAGACCGCGTTGCGGCGTGGCGCTCGAATGCCTTGACCGCGTCCATCGTGCGGGTTGCGGTGGCATCGGCGGGCAATTGGAACGTTGTCATGAAAAAGCCCTGATCCTCTTCCGGCAGAAAGGATGATGGCAGGTTGAGCAAGCCGATAGCGAGCAGCCCGACCAGCAGGGCAAAAACCGCCATCACCCGACCCGTGCGCTTGAGCAACGTCCCGACCCACTGCTGGTAACCTGTCGTGACTCGCTCGAACCCGCGATCAAACCTGGCGAAGAAGCGGTTCTTCGGGCGCGCCTTGTCCACGGGCTTGAGCAAGGTTGCGCACAGTGCCGGCGTGAGGGTGAGCGCGAGGAAGGCCGAGAACAGGATCGAGACAGCCATCGCCATCGAAAACTGGCGATAGATCGTGCCGACCGATCCCGACGCCAACGCCATCGGGATAAAGACTGCGGACAGGACCAGAGTAATGCCGATGATTGCGGGCGTGATCTCTGTCATGGCACGGATTGTTGCATCACGCGGGGCCAGATCTTCCTCATGCATCAATCGCTCGACAGTCTCGACGACGACGATTGCGTCATCCACGATAATGCCGATGGCCAGCACCATGCCGAACATGGTGAGCACGTTGATGGAGTAGCCTGCCAGCAGCATGACCGCGATCGTGCCGAGCAGAGCGATTGGCGCCATGATGGCGGGGATCAGCGTGTAGCGGAATTTTTGCAGAAACAGGTACATCACCAGAAAGACGAGGGCCATCGCCTCAGCCAGTGTTTGGAGCACCTTCTCGATTGAGACGCGCACAAACGGGGCGGTGTCGAACGGAGCCGACCAGCTCATGCCTTGGGGGAGCGCAGGTTGCAGTTCGGCCATGCGCGAGCGGACTGCGTTGGACACGGCAACGGCGTTTGCACCCGGTGACAGCTGGATCGCGGCGGAGGCGGCAACCTTGCCATGCTCGCGCGTGGCAGAACCAAAGCTCTGACGCCCCAATTCGATCCGTGCGACCTCATTCAGCGTAACGGTCGATCCGTCA